>JAURQI010000047.1 GCA_030836155.1 Crocinitomix sp. | reverse complement strand
GGGGATACAGCAGTTTGCTGAGAAAATTGTAGATGAAGCCAAACTTTAACAGAGGAAGAAACAGACGTCGGGAAGACCCGCACAAAACCAACGAAAAAATCGAGGCGGAAGAGGTTCGTTTGGTTGGAGACAACATTGAAATGGGTGTTTATCCTACCGAAAAGGCCCTCTCTATGGCCTATGATCAGGGTTTAGATTTAGTAGAAATTAGCCCCAATGCAACTCCTCCTGTGTGTAAGGTCATTGATTACAAGAAGTTTCTATACGAACAGAAGAAGAAACAAAAAGAGATAAAGGCTAATTCGAAGCAACAGGAAATTAAAGAAATACGATTCGGTCCTAATACTGACGAGCACGATATTAACTTCAAAATGAAACACGCCGTTTCCTTCCTAGAGGACGGAAACAAAGTGAGAGCTTTTGTGTTCTTTAGAGGCCGTACCATCGTATTTATTGATCGTGGAATAGATTTGTTGATGAAGTTTGCGAATAAATTAATCGAAGACGGAGTTGCAAAACTGGAAATGGAGCCAAAAAGAGAAGGAAAGAAAGTAGTGATCATCTTGGCTCCGACAAAAAACGTAAAAAAATAAAGACTTAATTAGACCATATTATGCCTAAAATGAAAACAAATTCCAGTGCTAAGAAAAGGTTCAAGGTAACCGGTACTGGAAAAGTTAAGCGCAGAAAAGCTTTTATGAATCACATTTTGACCAAGAAAGCAAACAAGCGCAAAAAAGCGTTGGCAAAGCCAGCGATTGTGAACGATTGCGATATGAGCAATGTGAAATTCATGCTTCGTATCGGAAAATAAAAAACATGTTGGCCGGAGCTTAAAGTGTTATCTATAGCCGCTCAAGCCATTAAAAACTAACAATATGCCAAGATCAGTAAATCACGTAGCGAGTAAGGCTCGCAGAAAAAAGACCCTTAAACAAGCAAAAGGGTACTTCGGAAGAAGAAAAAATGTATGGACGGTATCTAAAAACGCCGTTGAGAAAGGTTTAACCTATGCTTACCGCGATCGTCGCCAAAAGAAGCGCGAATTCCGTAAGTTATGGATCATCAGAATCAATGCAGCTTGCCGCGAGCAAGGAGTTTCCTACTCTCAGTTTATGGGTAAGTTAGCATCTTCAGAAATGGAAATCAACCGTAAGGTTCTTGCAGATTTAGCCATGAACGATCCAAAAGGTTTCAAAGCCATCTTTGATCAAGTAATGAAAGGATAATTAAATCCCTTATAAAGAAAGAAGGTCCTTTTATCGAAGGACCTTTTTTTTGACTATATTTTTCTTCTTTTGGTCAACCATAAAACACATTAAAACGTCTTATACCAAACGATGTCGAGATTTTTTATTTTTGTTATTGTTATTACATACTGCTGTTATTCCTCTGCTCAAGTAGTTGAAGAGAAGGCAACAAGTTTGGACTCAGCTTTAGCCGACCATGTTCCCGAAATGGAGTTTGTAGCTTCAAATTTCCCGAGTTATAAATCGTTCATGTTCCGGAGGGTTAATCAGCAATACATCACCAATGAGAATAATTATCTCCTAGATGTTAGATTAGATACAGCCTTTATCATCGCTGAGAGAAGTACGAAGGATAGCAGTATTTTTACACTTCGGTACAGTCAAGATATCAGAGGTGAACAGGCATTGAAAAAAGGTACAGATCTTGAGAATATGCCCTTGAAAATTCGCTTGAATGCCAATGGCAAAATCAAAGAGCTGGTTAATTGGACGGATTTTCGAGATTATTTCGTGTCTGCATTATCACGGGAAGTTCAAAATGAACTAATCAATAGCGCGATGTTCAAAAAGAAGAAAGAGCTGCTTAATTCAGAAAAGGTAATACGATGGTTGGTGATGGAAGACTTGATATACATGTTTGACATCTATGGAGATTCGGTTGATTTGAACCTTAAATATCTCCGTTTGAAAAACGTAAAGTCGCCGTTTACTAATAAAAAAGTCCCAGTGATGGGAGATTTGTCAATCACCCGTACCGATGGTGCTGCAAATACCTTATTCTTTAAGGCTCAGAACAAGGCCGATGCTGGATTAAAAAAGCAACTTCTGCAGGAAGCCCAACAGTATCTTAAAATGAAGAATGGTGATAGAGGGACGGTTTCCGAAATTACCTCTGTAGGTTTGAACTCCGAACAAGAATTGTACTATAATTCTAATAGTAAGTGTTTGATGCGTGCGGTTTTTAGTGATGTGTTGGCTATCAACCTTCAATCACGCGGAAATATAAGAACCTATCAGTTATGGGATTACCTTTATTCTTGGGAGTAAAAAAAGGAGCAGCTTGCTCCTTTTTTAATAGGTACATTGCTTAATTGATTGCCTCGTTAGTGGGTTCTGCCAGGCCTGTGAATGTTAATACCTGATTTTCCATTGTGATATTCACTTGACTACTTTCAATATTACCTGCTAATATCTGTTTGCTAAGTTCATCCATTATGCGTTTCTGTATGACGCGCTTTAACGGACGTGCTCCAAATTGTGGATCATATCCCAATTCTGCGATAAACTCGAGAGCTTCTTGAGAAATGCTCAATTGATAACCAGATTCAAACGTTCTTTTCCTTAGGATCTCGAATTGTATTTTAGCAATTTCTAAAATGTTATCTCTATTTAGAGGTTCAAACATAACCGTTTCGTCAATTCTATTTAAGAATTCGGGTCGAATTGATTTCTTGAGTAAGTCAAAGACCTTGATTTTTGTGCTTGCTTGAACTTCCTCTAGATTATTTAAATCAATATTGTCATAACTATCACGAATAATATCTGCGCCTATATTCGAAGTCATGATAATGATGGTATTACGGAAATTTGCTGTTCTTCCTTTGTTATCCGTGAGCCTTCCATCATCCAAGACTTGTAAAAGTATATTGAAAACATCGGGGT
>JAURQI010000046.1 GCA_030836155.1 Crocinitomix sp. | reverse complement strand
GGAAAACATTTACATACGTATCAAACGGGTATTCTCCTAAGACTGTTTCCGTTGCTGTAAAAATATTTCGAACCCACAATTCAACGGAGTCTCTTTTTGCTTCGATAAAATCATCTTTAAAATCGATTACTAACTGATAATCATCACTCTCATTAATTTAATTTAAAGCTTTAATGGAATCATTGTGATAATCTAAATCAGTTGTCGATGAAGTCTCCGATTTAGATTCCGAACAAGCGATTAATAAGAAACAAAGCACAGTTATCCGATACGTATGAATCCTAAATTTTCTATTTTTATTTACCAGGTTTTTTGCCATAACTGATTTCCTTCAGCATCAAACTTAGCCAAATAAATATAGCTGACGCCATGCGGAGCGGTCTTATTACCTAACATTAACAATTCATTCGACTTTGTTTGTATCAGGCTATTGATTTGAATGCTGCCCCCTAAATCATTTCTGATACTTTCACTCCATAATGTGTTACCTTCTTCATCCATCCGCAGCAAATCAGAAAACCCCCCATGATTTAGCACGCAATAAGTTTCATTGTTTTCAGTGGTAATGATCGCTTTTTGTTCCGGTACACTTCCATTGTAATATTTTGTCCTAATGAATTCACCAGTTGCAGTAAAACAAGAAATAAAGGAATTCTGACCTACTTGGTCATAATGGCCAGCAATGTGAATATTACCATCCCCGGTTACCTCAATCTTTCTAGGGTAGATTGCCTTTTCATAATGGTGTTGACGGGTCCAAATAGTGTCTCCCTTATGTGTTAAACTCATGATCCAGAGGCTGCCTGAATCAGACAGTCCTACTGCGAGATTGGCTTCTCCAGCACCTTTGGTCATATCTAAGATGGTTAAGTTTTCAGAAAAGTCATATACCTTCGATTCATAATATGTGCCGTTTTCATGGATATAAATTGTCAACGGGTATGTGGTCCCATTTTTTTGACAAGAACCACCTATTAAATGAGTGTAGTTATCATTTTGGACCATTGATGCTGGTTTGTAAGACCAGCCGTTATGATCCGGAAGTGCTGACAAAAGTAAATAGTCGTAAGGCACCCCAGCCGAGTCGCATATCGTATAACGATAACTAAACGGCTTTTGCTCCTCTCGTTCATTTTCAACTAATAAGCCATAAGATCCAGATCGGTTAACCTCAAATGCCAGTGGTATTGATTGACCTACTTCGCCAAATTGATTACCGTTTATGAATTCGCCGCTTGCTGTCAGTTTTAACCAATACAATTGACGATAATGATAAAGTTCCTTTGTGCCCAGAATAATCAAAGAACCGTCTTCCTGCTCAACCAAATGCTCTCCAGTTTTAGACCGTTCTATTTGCGCAGGATCTTCTTTCCTGCAGCCTTCAAAAAGACCAAAAAATAGGAGTATAAAGAATAAAAAACGGTAGGCAGGCTTCATACGCATAAATGAACGTATGAAAGAACGACTTAGTATTGACGATCTAGTTTTCTTCTATTTTAAACGATTGCAAGAGCTCTTCGAATAAAGATTCATATTCCGAAAAGTGTTTTTTCTCTGCGCTTTGGGTTACCGTAATTAAATATCCTTCATGATTCATAAATGTGGCAATATTGGTTAAGGCCAATTCTTGCATTTCATATTCTAGTGTCAATTGAATAGCCTCTATTCCATTAACCTCTGTATCATTTCGCTGAATATTCGCATCGGAATAATAACGCTCAGTTAAGGTAATGTTCTCTGACACAATTTGGTCTAAGGTATACCCTTCGTTTTCAAAAACAGAAATACTATAACCTTCCTGAAAGATGTCAGCTGAATCTGAAAATGGCTCTAAAGCCATAAATACCATGCGTGGATCAATTTTAGAAGTGTCCCAATCTGATGGAAAATCGATCGAAAATCCATAATCCGTATTGGTATATGTTCCTGTGCTCTTTCCGCATCCCACTAAAACTAATGCGATCATTGCGATTACAACTGTATATTTCATAAGGTTTCTTTTGTTCGGACAAAAGTATGAATCTTATTTCACAACGACGGAATCAATATCCGCCTTTTATTTACTTCTTTAAACGTCTTTAAATCCTTATCTTCGCAAGTTAAGTTTCGAGGGTGAAATAGTCAAATACAGACCTTGAAAACTGAACATCATGAAATTAGGCACAACAGCATGGAGGACAAGCAAATAAGAGAATACTTAAACCAGGTTTTAATCAATATGCCCAGTGATTGGTTGTTATTAACCACGCATCGACTGGATATTTACAATGAATCATTAGCGAAAACAGAATTTATTGCAGCATTCGAAAACCTTTTTGAATCCAATAATACTAGTGTTAACGCGCTGAAAGGACTTCCGACCGCTTATGACTATATTCGTTTAGGACATCCTTTATCGTGTATCTTAGAATGGGGAATTGCTCGAATAAACGAACTGGAATCGAAGTCAGTGATCAGTTTTGATTCACACACTATTCCGGTAATGGCTGTTTTAAGAACAAATCGTTTAGCTAACAAAGCAACTCAAATTCTGTATCATGGTGAAAAACCAGCGGAATTAGATACGGAGACAATGCTCCGCGTTTATGGTTATTCATTTGAAATCAAAGCTATTCAGGAAGGGGAAGAAATTGCCCCATTTAGTGGAAGTACGATTCTATGGCATGCTTCAAATAAGTTGGATGATATCAATATACCTTTAAATGTAGATTTTTACATTCAATCCTTACCTGAATTAGGTACTTTATTGATGATCAATGGAGAAGACAACCAGTCATATATCTCATCTATCCAACATGTAAGAAGGAGGGAAACGATTGCTATGACACCAGCTAATTGCGAAGTCGCCTTAAGAAGCCTGGTTGATGGTAAACCTTGCGCTGGGAAACATTACCCTGATCATACCAATCAAAACAAAGTAGTCCAGTCAATAAAAGAAATAACTGGTGCCAATACAAAAGCGCTTGCTGGTTCTAGCGGACTTTCTGTACAGTATGCTATTATGATGGGCTTAGTAGATCATGCCTATACCAATCATCCGTGTAAGGAGATCAAAATCATTGTACCGCCGAATTGTTATGGCGGAACCAATGACCAAGCGCGACGAGTAGCTACTAGCATTGATTTTGTAGAAGTGATGGATTTACCTGTTGACGGGGACCACAACATGGTGCAGAGTATTGATATTGTTTTAGATGAAGTGGCTAAAATGGATGCTGTACCTTATATCATTGCTGAAATACCAACCAACCCAAGAGTTGAAGTTCCTGAAATGGAAGATTTAAAAACAGCTTTATCTCAAAAGCGTTTTACGCCTGATAACAGGGACGCTATTGCTCCAGTTTTTATTTTGGATCAGACATTCTGCCCAAATGTTCACTTTTTAGGACAAGATCAACTGCTAGCCAACGTGCAAACAATTGCATATGTTAGTGGATCAAAATTTCCAAGTGGCGGGCGATGTACTGCTGGTTATTGTGTAGCAAATGAAAAAGCGGCGTACTTACTTGATAAAATTGAATTACACCTCAATATTTGCGATAACGCGGCAACACCTTTACAAATGAGTATTCTGGCTGAGCAATTGCCATCTATGAATGATCGGATTCATGCTGCCTATGTGAATACAAGAGCATTTGTTAATTATATCGAAGAAAAATTGCCTGGCGCTAAAATCAATTTCGTTTCCCAAGAATTAGCCGCGCAAGGATTTACGCCTTCCGTATTTTCATTAGACCTTCCAACAAAAGGAGAATCAGAAGAAGCGCGAGAAGCATACAAACGACAACTCAATCTCAAGCTCATCAATATGATGATTAGAGCAATTCCGAATGAAAGCAAATACTGCGTCAGTTATGGTCAGTTAAAAGGCTGTTATTGGACAATACCTGCGACATCAACCCAAGGAACGACAAAAGAAGGCGATAAAGATTATATCGTCCGTGTGGCTTTATCAGGTAATATGGATTTAGAAAAACACAAAGCTGTGTTTAAGCAATTTGTAGAGGAATTGTAAGACTGAATTAATTGTTTCTATCTTTCAACACATCAACTACCTCTTCAAAAGGAACGTCCGTATTTTCAAGTAATACCAAATAGTGAAAGAATAAATCAGCAGCTTCTTCTCGTAATCGTTCTTTGTCGCCTTTTATAGCTTCGATAACTACTTCAACGCCCTCCTCTCCTACTTTTTGTGCTATTGTTGCCACACCTTTTTCAAATAGCGAAGTGAGGTAAGAACCAGACGGCCGCTCTTCATTTCGTTGATGAATCACTGACCTTAGTTCATCAATGAATGCGATTGGACTCGCTTTTGAGTCTCCCCAGCAGGTGGTTGTATTTTGATGGCATGTGGGTCCGGTCGGACTTGCTTGAATCAAAATAGCATCGCCATCACAATCAAGTTTTGCATGATCGAATAACAAATAATTACCACTTGTTTCTCCTTTAGTCCATAGTTCATTCCGAGAACGAGAGTAGAATGTTACCTTTCCACTCTCATAAGTGCGTTCTAAGGCCTCTTTATTCATATAACCTAACATGAGTACATCTTTTGTACTCTTATCCTGTATTATCGCTGAAACTAGGCCACGTTCATTGTATTTAATTCGATCCTTATTCATTTTATTGTCTTATTGCTATATTAATTTCTGCTAAATACCTTTTTAAGTCGGGAATTTCAATTTCATGAAAATGAAATAGGCTTGCGGCTAAAGCCGCATCCACACCGTCTACCATAAAAACATCTCTAAAATGCTCAATGCTTCCTGCACCGCGCTCCTCTGCCTCGTTCACCCATTCTCGCAATTCCCTATTTGTAGGCTCTTTGCCTCCTTTAACAAATACTTTCCATTTTCCATCGACTCGTTTTGCGTCAACGGCGAG
>JAURQI010000004.1 GCA_030836155.1 Crocinitomix sp. | reverse complement strand
CTATGGCTTGAGAGAAAAAGAAGAGGCAGAACAAATGGGATTGATTTATAGTCGATTGAACAATCCGGATTTGGAAATTTTGGAAAATCGTTTAACCCTCTGGGATCAGGCTGAAGAATGTGCTGTTTTTGAAAGTGGTATGGCGGCGATTTCTACTGTTTTACTCGAGTTTTTAAATCCAGGCGACTTTGTGCTGTATAACAAGCCTTCATATGGTGGAACGGATCATTTTATTAATGAGGTTTTAACCCGATATGGCATTAAAGTTTTGGCGTTTAGTGAGAAAGATACAGAGGCTGATTTAAAGGAACGCATCGCCAACGATATTGGTGAGAATAGGTTGGGAATGATTTATATTGAAACACCTGCAAATCCAACCAATGCATTAATTGATATTGAAATGTGTTCGCGCTTAGCTGCTCACTTTTCAAGAGGCGACGAAAAGACTTTGCTTGCGGTTGATAATACTTACATGGGGCCGCTATGGCAACATCCTTTGCAGCATGGAGCTGATTTGGTACTTTATTCGGCGACAAAATATATCGGAGGTCATTCTGATGTTATTGCTGGTGCGGTTTTGGGAAGTTCTGAATTAATGCAGCGTGTGCGTGGAATGCGTACATTTTTGGGTAACCAAACCAGTCCAAATACCGGATGGTTATTGATGCGTAGTTTAGAAACGCTAAAATTAAGAATGGACAAACAAGCTGAAAACGCTAAAAAAGTCGCTCACTATTTAGATCAGCATGATAAAGTGAATCATGTTTATTATTTAGGATTGTTAGATCCAAATTCTAGCCAAGGAAAAATAGCAGCTAAACAATGTATTGGTTTTGGTGCGATGGTTTCTTTTGATATACAAGGTGGAGAAAAAGCGGCATTTAAGTTTTTGAATAATCTACAACTGGTCAAATTGGCCGTTAGTTTAGGCAGTACGGAATCACTTGCTGAGCATCCTGCAACAATGACACATGCAGGTACAGACCCAGAAGAACGTATCAAACATCACGTTACCGAAAATCTCGTTCGACTCTCAATTGGAGTAGAGTATGCGGATGATCTTATCCAAGATCTCGAGCAGGCATTGGCGATGGTCTAGAATTTTTCATTAAGTAGCGGCATCCGTAGTTTTTTAACCACGGCAAATACACGGATAGAAACAATCAAGGATCCTGAAATGATGAGGTTTATCAGCGGTTCCATTCCTGTATAAGTTAATCCAATATAAAGGGCAGCGCCAGCTAGGCATGCGGTTGCATAAATCTCTTTTCTAAAGATTAGCGGGATATCATTACAGAGGATGTCACGAATAACGCCACCGAAAGTTGCCGATATCACGGCGAGGATGGCAGCAACCGTTAAAGTAGATTCAGCAGCAAGGGCTTTCTGTAAGCCGAGAATGGTGAATAGAGCAATACCGATAGTATCGAATAAAAAAAGCGTTTTTCGAATACGTCGCATGGCTTTTTTGAAGACAACTGCGAAAAAGGCACCTCCAGTAGCCACATATATATAGCTATTATCCTGCATCCAGGAGATGTCGGTGTTGAGTAAAACATCACGCAATGTTCCTCCGCCCAATGCCGTTACAAAGGCAATGATAATTCCACCAAACAAATCTAGTTGCTTTTCAGAAGCGGCCAAAATACCACTAATCGAAAAAGCAAAAACACCGATATAATCTAAGACGCTTAATACTGTCATGATAATTTTTTTTGCAAAGGTAATGACCTATTTCTGACTCGCATCACATTCGATTAAAATTAAGTATCTTCACACTTCATAGAAGCACATAAACAATTATGAGACATATACTCCTATTGATAGCGATACTGGTGAATATGGCCGGATATTCAAAAAATAAAAACTGGACATGTATTAATGAAAATGGTGAAACGATTTTCCGTTTGGAAGCCATGCGGGTTTATGAGTTCAAAAATGGTTTGGCACGGGTGTATAAAAATACATTGGTCAACAATCAGTGGGTGACAGGTTATGGGTATGTGAATATAAAAGGAGAAGTGGTTATTCCATGTGATTTGGATAAGGCGATGGATTTTGAATCCGACGTCACTTGGGTGCAAAAAAAAGGTGAAGATTTTTATCGTCTGATCAATAAAAAGGGAAAAGAAATCCCGACCAAACAGTATAAAAAAGTGAAGAATTTTTTCGATTTTCAGAAAGATATCTGTGCCGTTTATGAAGATGGAAAAATGGGTTTTGTTGATTCTACCGGTAAAGAGCGCATCCCCTGTCAATATATTGGGTCGAGTGTTTTTACCGAAGGATTAGCCTCTGTTTGTATGGTAGATGCTAAAGAAGAAGCGTATGGTTTTATCAATAAAAATGGAGAAGTAATCATTCCGCTTGCATATAAGCAATCGGGTTCTAGTTCTTTTAAAAATGGATTAGCACGAGCATCGGTTGGTGGCAAAACGGTGTTGGTTGATAAAACCGGAAAAATTGTTTTTCAAACTAAAAAAGGGAATATCCAAGGGCAAACTTTTGGGCGAATATTGGTCATTACGAAACCGAATCGAAGAGGTTGGGGTTGGTTAAATTTTGAGGACAAATTTGTCATTGATCCAGATTATGATTATGCCATGAATTTTAATGAAGATGGGTACGCCATTGTTGAAAAAAATGGTCTAAAAGGGGTGATTGACACAACAGGTCAAGTGATCATTCCTTTAAAGTATGAAACTGTTTATCATGACATTTCAAAAGATGGTTTTTTCGCGGGTGTCCTTCCAGGCAAGGGAGGAGCCGTTTCTATGGCCAATGCCAAGAAAGATTATTACGACAAAAACCTTAACCTCTTGTCCATGGAAAATTTCCGCTATATCATGAGTGCGCGTTCTGGCGAACGCATCATTTTTAGCGATATGAATAATCGAAAAGGGTACCTGAATCGGAATTTTGAAGTGGCTATTCCTGCCCAATATTCAAAAGTCAATTTTTATAGCGAAGGTTTGGCTTGGGTGTTGGATTGATATGCCAAATCATTTAGTTGGTAGCAGTCGATTAGAGCTAAGATTCAGATAATTTATCAATTTTTAGTAGCCAAATCTGTAATCATTTGCTCGAAAATCCGTTACTTTCGTAATGTTGAAAATTAAAAAAGTAGGTTGTGTCGATAGAAGTTAAGAATGCCTTTAAGTATTATGGCGAGCAAGCCGCACTAAATGATGTCTCATTTAAAATCAACTCTGGCGAGATTGTTGGTTTTTTAGGACCAAATGGTGCGGGTAAATCGACAATGATGAAAATCATTACCTGCTTCATTCCAAAATCAGCCGGAACGGTTAAGGTTTGTGGATTGGATGTAGAGGAGGAATCGATTGAGGTTAGAAAAAAAGTGGGGTATCTTCCTGAGCACAATCCTTTATACCTGGATATGTATGTGAAAGAATATCTGAATTTTGTTGCGGGGATTTATAAGCTAGATAATAAAAAAGAGCGGGTCAAGGAAATGATTTCGCTTGTGGGTCTGGATAAAGAACAGAACAAAAAAATTGGAGCCCTTTCCAAAGGTTATCGTCAACGTGTTGGTTTGGCGCAAGCCATAATTCATGATCCGGAAGTTCTCATTTTAGATGAGCCGACAAGTGGATTAGATCCTAACCAACTCGTAGATATTCGTGATTTGATTATGAATATTGGTAAAACCAAAACGGTAATGTTGTCAACCCATATCATGCAAGAGGTTGAAGCAATCTGTGACCGTGTCATCATTATCAAAGAAGGAAGAATTGTAGCAGATGATAAAGCAGAAAACATTCAACAAAAGGATGTGCTGGAGCAAACGGTTCTTGTCGAATTTGATCAAGAAACGTCTCGTAATAAATTGAGTGCTATTCCAGGTGTAAAAAGTGTGAAGAAGGTGAATGGAAACCAGTGGTTATTTGCCGGCGAAGGGGATATTCGACCAATCATTGCAAAACACGCACAACAAAATAATCTATTGGTGCTCACCATGACCGTCAAGTCGAAGTCAATGGAAGAGGTGTTTAAAGAATTAACCGGCAACTAATAGTTGGCTTATCGGATGACTGCTTTCTGCATTCCGTAATTTTCGCCCGTTATATTCTTGATGGAAATGAATATCATACCCGTGTAGTCTTCATTTAATGCAATCTCAACTTGGCCTTTAACAGGTTTTGATTGAATGGTCTGGAATATTTGTCCAGCCGAATTGCTTATCGAAAAAACGAGTTCTTCATCATTCAGTCCATCTGGGATTTCAATAAAAAACTGTCCATTGTTTTCTGTCGGATAAAGTGTAAATTGAAATTTACTTAAGGTCGTTTTTAGTCCTAAATCGGAACACTCACCATTGCAAAAACGAATCGTATTGTCTGCGAGAAATGTAATGGAATTGATATCTAATCCAGATTCGTCACCATTCCACCAATTCGTGTTTGGTATAGTCGAACTATTGAATTCACTTCCCTCTACATAAATGTCGCCGGCATCACCCTGATTGACCCCATTTTCAAGATCAAAATTACCATCTGCTTGCTCTATGCTGTATTCATAATGTTCTTCAAAAGTCATGTTTTCAAGTGTGTTCAAGGTGGTCACATTTTCATCGACATGCCAAATAACTAACCCTCTCTCCACTGGAAAAGCAGCGTTACCTGGAGTGGAGGACATGCAAGCTTCAATAATAAAATACTCTTTGTCATCGGCAGGATTGAAATAAATCGCAACCGATTTACCATCTTGTTTTAAAGAATAAGAACTGTTGGGCATGATTTCAATAGCATCCACCCAACCAGCATCTCTGAAAAATGGAGCGCCGATTGGTTCAACTTCACCTGCTACTTGATTGCCACTCATCACGGAGTAAAAACCTGTTCCAAATGAAGATCCATCATAATCATAGGTGTCAGGGAAACCCCAAGCAGCATGCCCAATTTCATGACAAATTGTAAAAAGACGCACAAAATCAGGATCCCACATAGAAGTTAAGGGTTGCACGGTAAAACCATATAAACTATAACCGTTCGGAGCCGTCCAATCCGTTGACCAATGTGCTCCGCCTGATCCCGGAATCCATCCAGTTGTAATCACATTAACGGATAAAATTTCATTTTCCAATCCCATGGCCGAATGGGTTGTCAGTCCATCCCAATCATAATCTGGATTATTGGCGACGACAGAATCCAGAGCTGCGGTGACGATGTCATTAACAATCGTCCAGTCCATTGTTTCATAGGTTGCAAAAGTTTCAGCTGCCCGGTAATACCCGAATATATCGTAAGTCAAATCAATCGAATCACGGCTTTGAACTTTCCAATAGTCTCTGACAGAAGAAGGCACCGCTGGTTCGGTATAACCTTCATCATTTAATAAATCATTTATGCGATCAACCGATAAATCAGCAGGGAGATCTTCAAAATCTATTAATAATGTAATTCCTTTTACAGAAGTTTGGGAAAAGGAGACTAAGCTGAGTGAAGCAATCAATGACAATAGAAAAATTCTGCGCATGAGAGACATGTTTATTTTACGTGAAGATACGTAATAATCTCGATGTGAAAAGCCTACTCAAACTTAACCTGTTCAAAAGGATTAAATTCGTTCATCGGGTTCACTTCTTTCACCGTTTGGTCTTCAACTCTAAAGGTACGAGAAGGAAATTGCTCCATAATCGATATGTCGTGTGTTGCCATTAAAACAGAAGT
>JAURQI010000045.1 GCA_030836155.1 Crocinitomix sp. | reverse complement strand
TGTCATTACCTCTGTAATGTCTTTCCCCTTCCTCTTTCTATCGCACAATTTCCTCAATCGGGAGCGCAAAGTTAAGCCTTTTTTTCTTTTCTAATACACTTTTGTATTTTTTTTCAAAAAAAACTTATTACTTCCGATTTCAAGCTTTTGTATATCCCCTTCGCTTAAGGAGGCCGCAAAGGTAAGTAGTCTTTTTTATTCTGATGGTAAAAAAAATGACTTTTTTTTACCATCAGAACACACACCTCTTATAGTTAAAGAGTTAGGATTAAACAAAAATAAAAAGATGATCTGATAAATGCAAGTATAAACTAACAGTTTACTGTTGATATCACATTAAAACGCGGTAACATCGCACTATAAGAAACGTTACTTTAGTGATTTAATACGTATCTCAAACAATAGACCGTAAAAACGAATGGGCAAATCCGAAAATAAATATCAGGCAGTTGATGAGCCAAAAGCTTCAGAAAAAAGTAAACCCAAAGAAAAGAAACGCCGGACAACCAATAGATCCACAAAGAAACCCAAAAAGAGTTCGCGTAAACTTAATCTACTAAAACCTATAACTGATCTTTTTGCTGTAGAAAACAGAAAATTGAATTTAACCCTAGGTTCAATTCTACTTCTTTTATCTATTTATTTAATTCTAGCCTTTATCTCTTACCTGTTTACTTGGAAAGCAGATCAAGATCTTGTCAATAATCGATCATTTTTTGATTTTATATTTAATACAGAAGAATTGGCAATAGGTAACCACCTCGGTAAACTTGGAGCTTGGTTATCTCATCAATTCATATTCCGTTGGTTCGGATTGGCGTCTTTCTTTTTTCCTTTTATTTTTATTTTGCTCGGGTCTTTTCTTTTGTTTCGTATTGAATTGTTGCCAATTCGAAAAACCGTTGGTCGTACATTGATCGGTCTTGTTGTTGTATCTCTGTTACTTGGCTTCATGACAACTGAAAAAGGATTTTCTTATGGAGGCATGTTTGGCTACCAGTTCAATCATTGGCTTTCCCTCGTTGTCGGTCGATTTGGCGCATTTCTATTTTTAGCTGCCATTGCGTTTGTTGCAATCGTCCAGCTTTTCAATCCTGATTTCAAAGCTTTATATCATCGAATTGCAGGCGGTAAAGAAAGTGAGATGGCCATAACAGAAAACAAAAACCAAACAATTGATATTGTTGTTATCAATACTATAGAGGATCAAGAAATTAAACAAGATGAAATCAGTGAGACAATCGAGTTTAATGAAGGAGACGAGGAGCAGGCTGATTCGAAAGAAAGTAAAGAGGAGCAGGAAGATGATGATTTTGAAATTTCAATTCCAGAAGAAGAGGAAACAGTTGAAACAGAACCTGTAACTGAACCTGATAATGATTTATCCATTGAAATTGAGGAAAGTAAAGAGGATGAGACTTTGTCAAAGAATGATGTTAATAGCAAGCTTAAAGAATTTGGAGAGTATGATCCGACATTAGATTTATCATCTTATAAACTTCCAACACTTGATTTATTGGAGGATTATGGCAAGGGTCAACGAAATATAAATAAAGAAGAACTTGAGAATAATAAGAACCGTATTGTTGAGGCATTAGGTCATTATAAAATTGAAATCTCCAAAATCAAGGCCACGGTTGGTCCAACCGTTACTCTGTATGAGATTGTCCCTGCTCCTGGGGTTCGTATTTCAAAGATTAAAAATTTATCCGATGATATTGCTTTAAGTCTAGCTGCAAATGGCATCCGAATTATTGCACCAATACCTGGTCGCGGAACTATTGGTATTGAAGTACCAAATTCAAATCCAGAGATGGTTGCCATGCGTACCATGATCGCATCCGAAAAATTTCAAAATTCGGATATGGAGCTACCTATCGTTATTGGTAAAACGATTGCGAATGAAACATTCGTGTTTGACCTGGCAAAAGCTCCTCACCTATTATGCGCGGGAGCAACTGGTCAAGGTAAATCAGTAGGTCTAAATGCAATATTGGTTTCAATTCTGTACAAAAAGCACCCCTCACAGGTTAAATTCGTGATGGTTGACCCGAAGAAAGTTGAACTAACCTTATATAATAAGATTGAGCGTCATTTCCTTGCTAAGCTGCCGGATACTGAAGAACCGATTATCACAGACACCAGTAAAGTGGTTAATACGATGAATTCTTTATGTATTGAGATGGATGATCGATACGAACTTTTAAAAGACGCTCAAGTACGAAATATTAAGGAGTATAATAAGAAATTCATTGAACGAAGATTAAATCCTGAAAACGGGCATCGCTACCTGCCTTATATTGTAGTGGTAATTGACGAGTTTGCGGATTTAATCATGACGGCCGGAAAAGAAATAGAACATCCAATTGCTCGATTAGCACAATTAGCACGTGCTATTGGTATTCACCTAATCGTTGCGACACAGCGTCCTTCGGTAAATGTGATTACGGGTATGATTAAAGCTAACTTCCCTGCCAGAATAGCTTTCCGTGTTTCTTCGGGAGTTGATTCAAAAACAATCCTTGACTCAATGGGTGCAGAGCAATTGATTGGACGTGGTGATATGCTTATCTCCTTTGGTAATGATGTAACCCGACTCCAGTGCGCTTTCGTGGACACTCCTGAAGTTGAGCAGATTTGTGATTATATTGGAAATCAACGAGCTTACCCCGATGCTTTAATTTTACCAGAATATGTTGGCGATTCCGAGGAAGCGCCTGACGTTGATTTAGATGATCGGGACGCACTCTTTGAAGACGCTGCTCGCATACTCGTTACGCATCAGCAAGGGTCTGCTTCATTACTCCAACGAAAACTTAAGATTGGTTATAACCGAGCTGGGCGTATTGTGGATCAAATGGAGGCGGCAGGGATCATCGGTCCATTTAAAGGAAGTAAAGCACGTGAAGTATTAATTCCGGATTTATCGAGTCTCGAACTTTTTTTGGCCGACCTCAATTAGTTTTGGCATAGATTTTGGATATTTGTACTTCAAAGCAAAACAAAGACATTATAATATGAAAAAAGGTATTCTTTTATTGGCATCTGCTTTAGTTGTAGGACTGGGGTTTGCTCAAGATCAAAAAGCAAAGGCTATTCTCGATAAAGTCAGTGAGAAAACAAAGGGTTATAAAACCATCTCTGTTGAATTCAATATGACAATAACAGGAGCGGATATGCCAACCGTGAATGAGAGTGGTAAAGCATTCCTTAAAGGAGATAAATATAAAGTTGAGCTTGTTGATCAGGACATCTACTGTGACGGTGAAACAATCACTACGCACGTAAAGGAGGATGAAGAATGCTATACTTCTTCAGTCGAAGACAGCGAAGAGGAAATGATTACTCCGAACAAACTTTTAACGATTTGGGAAGATGGTTACAAGTACAAGTATATTAAGGAAACAACTTTCCAGGGTACACCGGTTCATCATATTAATCTTTTCCCTAAAGATCCAGCAAATAGTAATTTTCATACAATCATTTTGAAAATTGATAAATCTAAAAACGAGATCCTTTCCGCATACATCAAGGGGAAAGATGGTACAAATATGCACTATGTCTTAAAAAATATGAAAAAAGACGAGGAAATTCCAGAATCAAAATTTGTCTTTGATCGCAATAAACACCCGAATGTTGAGTGCTACGAGGAATAAAAAAATTAACAATTGATAAGGAAAGCCTGTTAGCTATTGACTAACGGGCTTTTTATTTTGACGGAAATATCTTGCCTGGATTCAATATTCCTTTAGGATCAAAAACATTTTTAATCGCCCTCATCAATTCTAAAGTAAAGGCTGAAAATGGAATGTCCATATAAGACTTCTGGACATGACCAATACCATGCTCACCAGAGATTGTACCGCCTAATTTCACGGTCAATTCAAATATTTCGCGGATCGCTTTTGGGAGTTCATGTTCCCACTGCTCCTCAGTCAAATTACCTTTGATAATATTAACATGTAAGTTACCATCACCAGCATGACCATAACATACCGACTTAAAGCCATATTTATGTCCAATTTCTTTTACTCCCTTTAATAAATCAGGTAAAGCATATCTCGGAACAACCGTATCTTCTTCTTTATAAACTGATTGCGATTTTACAGCCTCCCCTACTTTCCTTCTCAAATTCCACAATCTATCTTTTTGAGCTTGTGTATCAGCAAAAAGTACCTCTAGCGGATCAAACTGTTCAACCACTTCCATTATCGCTTCACATTCTTTCATCAGAATATCTTCATGATTACCATCCACTTCGACTAATAAGTGTGCTGCTTCATCATCACCAATCCTTGTGGAAGTGTCGTTTATGAAGTCAGCTGTCCATGTCAAGGCGTCACGTTCCATAAACTCCAATCCACTTGGTGTGATTCCTGCTTTAAATATCGCCGCTACTGCCTCACAAGCTTTCTCTGCGGAGCGAAAAGGAATAAGCATTAACAGGTTTCTTTTTGGGAGTGGAATCAACTTTAGTACAGCTTTTGTGATGACGGCCAGCGTACCCTCAGAACCTACAATCAATTGGGTTAGGTTATAACCTGTTGCATTTTTCAAAACATTCGCACCCGTCCATTCAATCTTTCCATTAGGATAAACAACTTCGAGGTTTAAAACATATTCATTGGTCACGCCATACTTAACTGCCTTAGGTCCGCCAGAATTTTCAGCTAAGTTTCCTCCAATAAAACAAGAACCTTTACTTGCTGGATCTGGTGGATAGAATAACCCTTCCTCCGCCACACTATTTTGAAGGACTTCCGTTATGACTCCGGGCTCAACGATAACCTGCCCATTATTCTTATCAATGCTCAGAATACAATTAAAACGCTCCATCGAAAGTGCTACCCCACCGAAAAGCGGTAGTGCTCCTCCACTCAACCCTGTTCTTGCCCCCTGAGGTGTTATGGGTAACCCCAAATCATTACAATACTTCAGGATTTGAGAAACCTCCAGCGTATTAGACGGTTTCAGGACAACCTCTGGAGAGAAAACAAGATCTTCTGTTTCATCTTGTGCATACTTGTGTAAATTGTCTTTATCGAATAAAACATATTTTTCTCCAAGTACTTGTTGGAAAAACAGAATGTCTTCTGAATCAATTTTCTTGTAAGACATAAGCGAATAATTAGCGTACTATGATCTTTAGAGATCTTCTGAAATTACATCAAAGAAGCAGCGTCTTTGCTATCTGCTGCTATATTGAGAACATTGTGTAGTTGTGAAATCTCTATCAGCTTTTGAACATTTGGCTGTAAGCCTGATAAAACAAATACACCACCTGAGTCTTTACACAATCTATTACCAATTAAAATGGCACTTAGACCTGAAGAATCGCAATACTTTGAGTTTGATAAATCCAAAACGATATTATTCACAGAACTTTTATTTAACAACAGGAAAAGAGCCTTAAGCTCAGGTGCATTTGTAGCATCCACTTTTTCGATTTTCGCCGTCACTAGCGTATAATCTCCTTTATTTTCCTGATCAAAGTTCATAGTTATCAAGGTTTTATCAATGACCGTATCCATTTTAGTCAAAAAGTTCGAAAACTAGAGGGGTTTCGAACCTATACTCAAATTTATGATTTTTTTTGAGATGTTGTACTTTGCGGTCAAAATTTTATCTTCAAAATAATCTTAAAAACTTCAACTCATCGTTTGATTTGAGCAGCAAGGAGGTAAATCACGGCCATTCTAATAGCCACACCATTTTCAACTTGTTGAAGGATAATGGATTGATCAGAATCTGCAACATCAGAAGTAATTTCTACTCCTCTATTTATCGGTCCAGGGTGCATTACCACAATTTTCTTACTCAAGCTATCAAGCAGAGCCTTATCCAGCCCATACATCATACTATATTCACGAAGTGATGGGAAAAATTGAATATCCTGTCTTTCTAATTGAATCCTGAGCATATTGGCAACATCACACCATTCGAGTGCCTTTTTCAGATCATGCTCAACCTTCACCCCTAACTCAGCAATATGCTTTGGCATCAAGGTTGTCGGTCCACAAACCATAACCTCCGCACCCAGTTTCTGAAGACAAAAGATATTCGAGAGTGCTACTCGTGAATGTTTTATATCGCCCACGATGACAACTTTTTTCCCTTTAAAATCACTACCCAATTCCTCACGAATTGAATAAGCATCTAGTAAAGCTTGTGTAGGATGCTCGTGTGTGCCATCTCCGGCGTTTACAACTCTTGCATCAACACGTTCTGACAAGAACTTAGCCGCACCGGGATTTGGGTGTCTCATGACCACCAAATCTACTTTCATCGCTAAGATATTATTAACGGTATCGATAAGCGTCTCTCCCTTTTTAACAGAAGAACTCGCAGCTGAAAAGTTTACAACGTCTGCTGAGAGTCTTTTTTCAGCTAATTCAAAGGATAACCTTGTTCTTGTTGAGTTTTCGAAAAATAAATTAGCAATGGTTATATCACGGAGAGAAGGAACCTTTTTGATTGGGCGATTAATCACCTGCTTAAAACTGTCCGCTGTCTCAAATATCAGTTCAATATCCTCTTGAGAGAGTTCTTTAATTCCGATTAAATGTTCGACGCTTAAACTTTTCATTTTATTTCTCTTCCGTGTATAAAACTACTTTATCTTCTCCTTCAATTTCTTTCCATTCTACTGAAACACGCTGTGTAGACATGGTATCAACAACCTTTCCTGTATAGTCAGGTTGGATCGGAAGATGTCTTTCAAACCTGCGATCGATAAAACTTAAAAGTTCTACCCTATTAGGTCGACCAAAGGCTAAAAGCGCATCTAGACCTGCTCGAATTGTTCTTCCTGAAAAAAGTACGTCATCTATTAAGACCACATTCTTTTCTTCTATTATAAAATCAATATTCGTTACGCTTGGGATAATGGGTTGTTCTCTTCTTCTAAAATCATCTCTGTAAAAAGTAATATCTAACTGTCCACAGGTTAAATCTTTTTTGAGATCCTCTTCGAGAATGGTTTTGAGACGATTTAATACGTGAATCCCTCTCGGTTGAAGACCAATAAGAACTGTATTTTCAAAAAGCTGATGATTTTCCTTAAGTTGACTGGCTAATCTTTTGAGTGTGATCTCAAAATGTCTGCTATTCAGAATCGTTCTTTTCTCCATTTTGTAGCGATTAGGCAAATGTACTATAATTCGAGTATATCACCAATTAGTATGGCTGAAAAGATCATTCAGATAGTTGCTAACTGCTTTTAAACAATGTCAAATCCATTTAAATCACTAGAAGTACCGTTCGCTCAATTATCTATTCAGTTTATCATTTTACAACCAATCAATCAAAGAAACTTACTTAAATTAGAGTTAAGGGTTAGTCCTCACATCGGTTCTACCGATCAAGAAGGACGAAATGAGTGCCGACTTTGAACGATCTTTGTTTTTCATAGGGTTTAAATTGGTTAGTTGGGAGAGTATTCTCCGTTATAAATGCAGAGGTTCAAGGTCGGCTCTACTCATTTTATCAAAACAAGATTTCTTTTCATAATGCAAAACATCCATTGTCTGAGACAATGGATGTTTTCTTTTTATAAGCTATTTGAAATCGACTTAGCTTTATAAATGTTTAAACATTCATTTAAATCAATAATTACTACCATTCATCATTTTGTACAGCTTTAATCATTAAAATCTGCGTACCTTGAAATCAAGTTAGTCGAGCGAGACTATCTCCATATAAAAACAAAACGAGTTCCTGCTTTCGAACCAGATATTTTTCTTTTCATAGGGTTTAAATTGGTTAAAATTATCGTTGGTGCTTCACACCACTTCGGTTCGAGACATTTAAAGGGACTCGTTTTTTCTTTTTGGATATTTTCCAAGCATTATCCACCAGAGCGTTTGGCTTTATATCCTTCTTTTAATAGATAGTCCATTACTTTCTGAACCGAATTTCCTTGAATTAAAATTTCGCCTTCTTTTACAGCGCCACCGACACCACATTTTTGTTTTAAAACTTTACCTAGATCTTTTAGATCATCTTCTGATCCAACAAATCCAGTTATCAACGTAACTTCTTTGCCTTTTCGCTTTTTACGATCTAGCATTACCTTCAAGTTTTGCTCTTCATTCGGCAAGGTGTCCGCATCGTTAAAATCGTCTTCTTCAAATCCATAATCAGGATTGGTCGAGTAAACAATATCTATTCTCTTTTTCTTTTTAGCCATAATGAGTTGTTTTATCGCCTGCTTATTCTTTTTAGATCTTCAAAGTTATCAACTAATTGTAAAATTTTCGCGTGGCGGGGATGTTGTCCGTAATAACAAAGTCTGGAACAAAACCAGCGGCCTCCTCTATCTCCTGGCGCGTTTTGATCGAAAAAAGACTAAAAGGAAGTGATGCATTTTGAATATTCATTTTATATGTTTCGTTAAAACCAAACAAGCGGGTTGACAACAAATCCATTCTCCCTGCTTCGTAATAATCAATTGCCAATTGAATTTTATCAGTTTCAAAAGATCGAATACCAAGCTCCTCAGGGATCAGGTCTATTAAATAAATGTTTCGCGAATTAAAAATAAGTCGGCTCTTTTGCGCTGAATCAACATCCTCAAAAGTCTCCATTAGTTCGGCGGCCATGACTTCCAAATTAATATTTGAACTATCACAAAAATCATAGAATTTAAGATCTAAATACAAGTATTTATTCCTTTCAAGTATATCGGTTGCAACATCTTTGAGTGCGAGTATTGGGTGATTCAGCTGTGTATTGAAGAATTCTATATCTCTCCATGTCAATTGATAAAAACAGGTATTTTCTCCGTTTTGAAGCGTAATATTTTCGTCGTGGTATAATACCAAAACGGAATCTTGCGTCATTTGAACGTCGAGTTCAACACCATCTGCGTTGAAAGCATTAAGTGCATAATTGATGGAAGCCTCAGAATTTGCTGGATATAAAGCGCGTTCAGCCGATAGCGCCACACCTGCATGACCAAGTATCACAGGTTGAGGAGACGTCTTACTTTTCTGACATCCAAAACTGAAACTAATCAGCAGTAGAAAAAGTATAGACCAACCCAAGTCCTGCTTGGTAATTAAAATATTGAAACCGGGTCTTCTCATTTGCATCTTTATTCTTTGTCAACGTTAAAACTGGCCCTGTACTCATTTCAAAATTGAAGGAAAGCTTTTTAGCTAGTTTCCGATTTATTTGAAATCCGACCATTAAGTTTGAAAGCCAGAAATTCAAATCTCCTTTCTTCTCATAAAACAAATCTAATGCCGCTCTGGTTTGCAAGTTTGTTTTACCCCAATCAAACAATACCCAATTGTGTTTGATAAATACACCCGGCAAATTTTTTTCAAAGGTGACGTCGGGTTCATAAATTTTCAATCCGAATTGGTAATGCTGCCCTTGTTGTCTTATTCCGAGTCCTATTTCATGTGACCAACCCAATCGGTTAAATGCTGTTTCGTATTGCGTAAACACTTGGGCGTGAGCGGAACTCATGCTGAAAAAAAACAAATATATACACAACACACACCAGCGCATGTTAGAAATTTACGATGCTAACTGAGTCTAGCTTTACATTTGCCTGTTCTTTTAACTCAAAACAAAATCTTCTTGAAATTTTCGTCTTCAGCATATTTTGAGTTTCAACTGGAATTTCAGGTTTAAAATCAACGGCTATGACGTATGTTGTGTCCAATTTATTTCGGTCATAGCTAAAGCTTCGATTAATGGAAATACGATTGATCTCGGCATACTCCTCTCTAAAACCTCTGAGAATATAATCGAAATTCACTGGATCATTGGATCCTTCTTGCACTTCTTTATAAGATTCAAACTCTTGTCTCATGTTTTCAATCAAGCGTTCTTTATCTTTTAGCATATTCACTAATTCATTCTGATTGTGACTCATACCCAACACTTCCTTGATTTTCCTATCCGTCAATGCATTGATGTCTTCTCCTTGTTTAACGACGAGGCTCACATCATCCAAACCATGATTATATTTTTGGCGATCCCAATAAACGAGTGTTGTCGAATCGATATAAGCATTATGAATATTTAATTCAAGAATTGGATTATCCATATCGAATATCGGGAAAGCTTCAACGCGGATATTATCTTCGGTTGTTTTAACCACTTCTTCCGTAAAGGCGATGGCGTTTGTTTCAAATGCACTCTTTTTGGCCATTCTGTAGAAAAGATATGCTGAAGGTGATACAATCAATACCAAAATAATGATCGTATACAGTTTTACTCTGTTTTCAATTTTTTTACTGACGTATTCACGTTGAGGAAAACGCAAATAACGGAGGAGAACATATGTTGACAAGGCAATAAAAAGTGAGTTTAACAGAAATAAGTAGGAGGCACCAAAAAAGAAACCCCATTCGCCATTTGCCAGACCAAAACCAGCCGTACAAAGTGGCGGCATCAAAGCTGTTGCAATTGCTACACCATTAATAACCGTATCGTTTTTCCCATTAGATGCTGCAATTATTCCAGCCAGACCACCAAAAAAGGCGATTAGCGCATCTAAAAAATTAGGTTCTGTTCGTCCTAATAACTGTCCATTATTTAAGCTATCTAAAGGCGATATCCAAAAATAAACAACTGACGTCAAGAGGCTGATACCCACCATGACTCCAAAGTTTTTAAAGGACTTAATTAATAACGGAAAATCGTTCATACCAACGCCAAAACCTATTCCGCGAATGGGTCCCATTAACGGTGAAATAAGCATGGCTCCGATAACAATGGCTGGTGAATTAACATCTAAACCAATCGATGCAACGACAATTGAACAAATTAGAATCCAGACGTTATATCCTCTAAAGACAACGTTTTCCTTTGCTTCGCTGACCACCTTATGGAAGTCATATTTGCCGTGTCGTAAGGATAGGGTTGATTTAATAAAACCAATCAAACCAGACGTTAATTCACTTAAATCCCTATCCATTTTTATTTTGGTAGGATCTTCATCAATTGTTTTCCAATCAAAGTTCTTCTGGCTTTGTGATTGACCTTCCGTTTTAGAATTATCAGTCGCGTTGGACCCGTTTTCCGGATCACTGTTTGATTTATTTTGCTCAGCCCCTGAGGCGTTTTCGTCGTAATTATTTTCCATTCATTTTGAACTAGAGTGTAAAGGTCTTCGCTTTATTGATTCACTAACAAATTTACCAATTTCGTTAATTCATTTTGATTTCGTTCGTTTCTAAAAGTTCTTTTGATATCATTTTTTTCACGTTGAGTTAAATGCCAGCTCAAGGAAATACGATCAGATGGATCCTTTCTCAGAACAAATGTTAACACCTCAATTGGCACATCTTGACAAATATTACTCTCCAACAATTCAGTACTGTTAAACTCTTGTGATTGGTAAAAATTTCCGTAAAAGTTGGAAGTTGGTTTAATGACCCGGTCGAACAAGGAGAATTCGGCGGTCTCATCCATATCATAATCTTTCTCAATGTCTCGAATTTCAACCAATACTACTCCACTCGTATTCTCCGCTAACCATTCGCGCATAGCCATGATATATCGCACCGTTGTTTTAGTGCCATAATTATCTCGAATCCCTGCATCCATAATACGCACTTCTGGGGTCGTTGGGAGCGCAACCATTGGCAAGATATAAGGGAAAGTAGAATTCATTCTTAAAACAGTAGCAAAGCGGACTTTTTCTGGAGAGTTATTGTTAAATAGCTTCATGAATTCAACATTTTCTGGGCCAATTGTTTTATTAGAAAAATCAGTACCATTTAAAAAGCCATAAGGCTGCGTACCAATGATCAATCGGCGTCCATCATTTATGATAGTCGGTGAAAAAACCATCAAGGGTATTTCAGCATTACGCTCTGGCAAATAATAATCAGCTAAGGGTTTATCCATGATGAAATCCGTATTTTTATTCAACTGATTTTCGAATGAAAAACCGCGATCTTTCAGATAAGTTTGTCCTTCGTATTCAAATGTTCGGTATCTCAAGAAAATATCATGTGCTGCTAAGTTAAAAGCGACACTATTTAATAAGTCTTTAGAGATACTCGATAAGTAGGCTTCTTTATTTTTCAAGCGCTCTTTTAGGGATGTTTGAAAGCAAACATCACGAAAATACGCGGCACCTACCATACCTCCTGAAGCTCCTGTAATTAAATGCGTACTTTGAGAGAAAGCTCCGTTTGACCTTTCATCTGCTTCTTGCATGATATAATGGGTCCACATGGCTGCACGTAAACCTCCTCCAGAGCAATTGACAATAACAAGTTTTGGTTTTTCTACTCCCTGTGCTTTGGATGCCTTAATTTTCCATTTTTCGAGAATCTCCTCATGTGTCTCAATATCATTATTCAAAGCTG
The DNA here is from genome assembly GCA_030836155.1 of Crocinitomix sp. Classification (GTDB taxonomy): domain Bacteria; phylum Bacteroidota; class Bacteroidia; order Flavobacteriales_D; family Crocinitomicaceae; genus Crocinitomix. The sequence continues at coordinate 13,622 of JAURQI010000045.1, read as the reverse complement.
TTTCATTAAACTGAATCGCTTTTAATGTGTTCAGGTCGTAAGGATTTGTCTCTTCTTGATATTTCAATCCATATGCCTGATTATCAGACTGAAGAAATCCCGTTCCTTTTGAAAAATAATTGAGGCCGATGAGGCCTATCACGATCAAGCTGATTGCCCAAGCTCTGAACCAAGAATAAAAGATGGTCACCACCATTAAGACTACCGTACTCAGCAAAAAAAAGCTAGCACCTGATGGAATCAGTACCAACGAATAATCTTGTAACAATCCTAATAAAACAAAAGATAAGATCAACACCAGTTCGAAAAAAGAAGCGTTTAAATGGTTCTGGCGGAAAATTTCACGAATCACATTACGTTCATAATGTTCTGCTTCACGTGCTCTGGCTATACTCAAAATATGTGCGAAATAATAAGAGGGTTGATAGGTAATTGCAGGGGTCGATTGAAACCAATAGTTTTCTCGTGTAAACAATGTTCCCACCATGCTGTATAAATCCCTGTTCGTTTTCTTTTTCTTTCTTCTTTTGAGTTTGAAAATATCCACATTCGTTTTGAAGAAATACAGAACAGATAAAAGGATGAACAAGGCGATTCCCGCTGTCAATGTTAACATTTCAAGAAAAACTTCTCCAAAACCAACCAACTCTTCATTATGTTGTACATCATACATATTGATGAGCAGCAAAATATAAAAGACAGAAGGAAAGAATGAGTTGTTTACACTAAACTTAAAAAACGGTCTAGAAAAGGTCACCAAAAAGGGGAAAGATGGACCCAAAATAATATAGCTGTACAAGTGATAAGCCATAAAAAAACCACCTATTGAAAAGCCCAGAATGAAGTAAGAAAGCATATTGACTTCACCTAAATACTCTGGCGATAAAAACAAATAAGGAATGCCAAATTTGGCTCCAAAATTCTGAGTGATTATTGCAAAAAAAAGTACCCACACACCGATAATAAAGTGACTCTTTTTAAGTTGTAAAAGAATCAATTGAACGGGGAAGAATCGCCATAGAACCGATATGAATCCTTTGATTTTTTGCATTAATTATTACTTGCTTTATTTAAAATATGAAAATAGGAGACGTGAAACCTAGTCAAAAACTGATTGGTTATTTTGGTGATTTCAGTGGTAGCTATTTCCATTTTAAAGGGCCTCCGCAATCCACTTTCAACTCAAATAAAGGTTTTTGCTCGAAGCTGTTTTTTAAATTCTTTTCAAAGCCTCGCCAATCATAGTTGATGTCTTCACAGCGATAATTCACAGCAATAATTAGGGTGTCATAAATCAAGACGTAAGCGGGAGGCATCTTAATCGCTTCAACATCTTCTTCAAGCTTTACCATGGCGCAATCACTACCAAAACAGTCTAACCAATTGTAAAATGCATTTTGAGTCTTAAGTGTATCTGAAAAAGTGTAATAAAAGAGATTAGCACGAGGCGTTACCATCGTGTTTTCTCCATACGGCACTTCTTCTTTTGCTTTAAAATTAACCTTCTCTCTGATACTAAAGGAAAAGCGATCTAACATATGAAATTTGTCAGAGTTGCTTGTGTCAAAAGTCTCTAGTTCGGTCCGTAAAAAAGATCCTAGAGGTCCAGTAACCGCAATGGAATCTTGCGATAGCGTCGAGTCCCCTTCTATCAATGCTTCATCACCAAATTCCCCCATTAAATCCTCCATGGAAATTACTTGCTCTTTTGGTTCATTTCCATTGCAAGAAAAGAGCGATGTGAACGCTAGAATACTGATAATTATGTAGCTTCCAATTTTCATTTAGTTATCACTATATTCTTCACAGTTTAGCGACAATTCAAACGCCGTTTCAAAGTCAATTTCTTCTAATTCTTCGGGATCATGAAATTTCTCCATTGCATTTTGCAAGTAGCAATTGCAATAGGACCTTGATCCGCCTTCTTCTCTGCATCGATCATAGATCTTATCCTTTTCTTCTTTGCTCCATTCTCTTTCTGAACATGCTGTTGCAAGCAGAAACACCCCTAAAAACAATAGCTCTTTATTAAACTTCTTCATTTTCTATTCTATTGTGTCAGGTAGATTGTTTTCCAAAAATATGATATCTGCTTTAGTGATGTGCAGGTGTGTCGTTAATCGAATTCTACCAGCACCAAACGCGACGCATAATATACCAATTGCCTTGAGCGCCTCTACTGCATCGGATTCTTTGAGGTGATCAGCCACATGCCCAACAACAATATTAGTTTCCACCGGAAGTACTTTTTTAATCCACCTTTTCTTCTCTAAAATAGATCCAATTTTTTTTGCATTATCATGGTCTTCTTTTAGACGATCAATATTATTATTCAAAGCGTAGACACCGCCAGCAGCAATAATACCAGCTTGACGCATACCACCTCCAAAAACCTTCCGTACGCGTCTTGCTTTTTTTATAAAATCATTCGATCCAACTAATAATGAACCTACGGGTGCTCCTAACCCTTTCGAGAGACAAATCGATATGGTATCGAAAGGGTCGCCGTAAACCCTAGCGTCTATACCCGAAACAGCCAGCGCGTTAAAAACACGCGCTCCATCTAAATGTAATTTGAGGTTATTTTCCTCACAAAAAATTTTAATCTTTTTGATATCCTCAAAATCATAGCACCTTCCGCCTCCTCTATTCGCTGTATCCTCTATACTTACCATTCTAGACACCGGGTAATGCTGATCGTCTGGATTAATTGTGCCAACGAGTAAATCCGGATCAATTCGACCATCATTCCCACGAATGAAGCGAACAGACGCTCCAGAATTCCGAGCTATCCCCCCTCCTTCATATCGATAAATGTGCGCCTCTTCATGACAAATCACTTCATCACCTGGAACGGTGTGGACATTAATAGCGATTTGATTGGTCATAGTACCGGAAGCGCAAAATAAACCTGCTTCTTTTCCGAACATATCAGCGCCCATTTGTTCCAGTTCATTTATGGTTGGATCATCTCCAAACACATCATCCCCAACGGGAGCATTCATCATAAAGTCCCGCATTTCAGGACTTGGTTTCGTTACCGTATCACTTCTAAAATCTATCATGTACTATTTTTTACGCAAAGCCATTATTCCGTCTCTAATTGGTAATAAGACATTTTCTACTCGGTCATCATCGTGCACTTTTTTATTAAATGCATCAATGGCTTTTGTGCTCTTATCGTTTTCTTTTATTTCACCTGTGACTTTCCCACTCCACAATACATTATCAGCTAAAATAAGTCCGCCTGGATTCATTTTATCGATTACCAGATCAAAATACAAACTATAATTTGGTTTATCTGCATCAATAAAGACCAAATCAATGCCATTTGGTAATTGAGGAATTATATCAGCCGCATAACCAAATTTCAAATCTACTTGCTCTGAAAAGTTCGATTTTAAGAGATATTTATCGAGAATTGGTTTTAATTCTTCATTGCGATCGATCGTTATTAGCTTCCCGTCAGGTTTCAACCCTTCGGCCATACACAATGCAGCATAACCTGTGTATGTTCCGATTTCTAGAATATACGAAGGATTCATTAATTTGGATATTAAACTTAAAACACGACCCTGTAAATGCCCTGATAACATCCGTGGGCTGAGCACTTTCAAGTGGGTCTCACGGTTTAGTTCTTGCAGTAAATTAGATTCTGCTGCTGAATGACGTTCTGCATAGTCTGCTATATCTTGCGGTAGAAACTCCATAAACTATCGTTTCGGGCTAAGATAAGTATTAGCAATCAAAAAAGTGATTATTATTTAATCTGACAGTTATTCGTCAGAACCACAGTGACCTTCAGACTGACAACACTTCGGTAATGCATCAAAAGCCTCGGTATTGCGCTTTGTTTTATCTGCATCATATCCCAGATCGGCAACAATCTGCTTGATTTCTTCAGCCGTAATTTGCTTTGTTTTATATCGCACTGTTAGTTTTTTCGATTCGACATCCAATTCTGAGAAAATGATTCCTTTTGTATAGTTTAATTTCTCTTCAATACGATCTTCACACATACCGCAAACGGCGCTGGTTAAAAACGTTATTGTATTCTTCTTAGCCTTTGCTTTCACTTCTGTTTGAGCACTTGCAGAAAAGCTGATAAAAAGCAATGCGAAAATTGATAAGATTTTGATCTGTTTCATAATTGTATTTTTAGTTGTTTATTTTTCTTTTTTATTAATTGCAAAATGTAATCCAGCATAAACGTTTGCACCACTAATCGGCGACCAAATCTGTGCAGCGTCAAAGTAGTTACCAAACGGATCATCAGGTGCAATAATCGCTCCATCTTGGATTACATTCAATAAGTTTTCTCCTCCTAAATAGATACTGAACCTTTTAAAGCGATAGGTGATCTGACTGTGCAGGACCCAAAAACTATCTGAAATTGTTTCTCGCTGATAAGCCTCAGGATTAGAAGCTGTGGATGGTAACCGTTGTCTTCCCACCCAATTACCCGTAACATCAATCGACCACTTTTTGTTTCTGGTTTCATAACCGGCATTAAGTAATACTCTGTATTTAGGAACAAAAGCGCGTTGCTGTAACGAATCATTAAATGTTGCTTGGACATTATAATACTTCATGGCCGCTCTCAACTCGAGTTGTTTTATCGGCTTAATGGATAATTCGGCTTGCGCACTGTGCGCAAATGAGGTACCCGTTGAATTATAAATATGTAATTCTCCCGGATCGACATCCATATCAACGATCAATTGATTAATAAAATATGTATAGAAATAATCAACCGTAAAAGAGGCTGCATTATCATTCGTTTGAAACCGTTGTGTGAATGTTACTCCCGAACTTATCCCGTCTTCTGGTTGAATATCTGGAGAGACAATCCAAACGCGATTGCTTGCCATTAAGCTCATATAATCTGCATAAGGATTTGGAACCCGTAAACCTCGGCCTAAGCTAAATCTTAGCGCATTTCTTTTATTGATATTCCATTTTGCATGCAGACGTGGCGTATAAAGTGGACCATACAAATTGTGATAATCCGCTCGCGCACCCGCAACCAATATGAATTTATCTAAACGGTTATAGGTATATTCTCCATATGCCCCAGGAACGATTTCTGTTCGCAAGAATGTCGAATCATTATAAGTTTGATCATAATCATCTAAGATAAAGCTCAATCCTGCTTTTATGTTGTGATTCGAATTGCCAATAATATCTCCATAAATCGAATTCAGATAAATTTTTCGTTGGGTGCCTTGATAGGTTTTATTACCAAAAGAATTATTCATTTCATGGTACTTGGCCTGACCGATCAAACCTATGCTTCCGAATGGTCTGTTCTTGAGAAAGAAACCATTTTTTGCAAAAAGTTCAAGGTGCTTAGTATCCATACCTGCATACCAACCACCAGAACCATCATTTGATGAAAAGCTGTTCAGTTGTCCTCCTTCTTTGCTAGAATAAGTACCCTTAATTCCAAACTTAGCTTCAGAATTTGTTCCCTCGTAGCTCCATCGATGCATGGCAGCACCTATAAAGCCAACAGGAATATCTCTAAACCCATCATTATTTACATCTGATTCAAAAGTCTGGTGAGAAGCATGTACAAAAGTCATAGTTGACCAGCGATCATTCAAAACTTGCGCCCCATGAATATTCACTTCTCCTCTTCCGAAGCGGTTACCGTATAGGTTGACATACAAACGCTCACTTTCGTGTGGTTTTTTTAATTCTAAATTGATCATGCCCGCCATGGATTCATAACCATTTAAAACGGAACCTGTTCCTTTGGTAATTTGGATTGACTCGATCCAAGTACCTGGTGTGAAATTTAAACCATAAGAAGTGGACAGTCCTCTTACCAATGGAATGTTTTCCCATTGCAATTGCGTATAGACACCATCTAAGCCCAACATTTGAATTTTCTTGGCTCCAGACACTGCATCCGTTATATGAACATCAACTGAAGCATTGGTTTCAAACGATTCAGACAAATTACAACAGGCAGCTTTACGTAGTTCCCCTGATCCAATTGTTTCGACGTGTCGCGGATCCATTAAATCGATGGATTTACCCAGGTTACGACCAATTACCTCTACACCATCCAACATAACACCGCTTTTTAGCTCAATGGTGTAAAAAATGGATGTATCCTGAATAACATACAGCTGTTTTTCTTTGCCCATCGCAGTTACGATCAACGTATCTGGTAAAGATTTCACCTCAATCTTAAAGGTCCCGTTAACCTCAGAAACTGCTATTCCTTTGTCTTGTGACCAAACAATTCGTGCACCGGGCACAGATTGTAGTTCTCCTTTTTCTTTTGTGACAATTTCACCTCGTACGACCATATCCTCCTTCTGCGAAAAAGCAGCGGAACATACAGCGCATAATAAGATGATTATAATATGTTTCATTTCTTTCTTTTTGGATAAATTTATTGTATGCCAATAAAGCGTCTAAGCGCTCTCCCCTCGTCTATTTTCGAGGATTTAGAAAGAAATCAAATTAAGAAAGACTGCGCCCAGATAATTATATCTCTCTGCAGCAGGGGTGGATCATATCCGTTTTCTAACGGTTCATTTTGAGATTCACGTTGATCCAACAAAAATGAAACGGAAACTGGATAAGCAATGTCGTTATCACTGAAGCTATTTGATTGAGTCGAAAGAATTTCATTTGATTCCGCTACAACAATTTTCGTTTCGCAACAGTCATCATCATTGGTAATAACCTTTAAAGGCTTTTTCTCTTCCTTTTTTTTTTCATGCGGACAACAAGATGTTTCAGCTTCAACATCAGGTTCATGTGCTTCTTCATACTCAGGACAAGCACATGAGGTTGTTCCCAAGAAAGCCACATCTGTTAGTGCTCCATGACAATAGTGCAATTCAACATTATTAGCAAACAACGTTGAGCTGAACAATAATAACAATATGGCTGCCTGTATTCTGCGCATTGAATCAACAAAGTTAAGACAAATGACCGCTATAAACCAAATTTGATTTGTTAAAGACAAGTTAAACTTGGAATCTCATCCTATTTCTTTGGCAAGCTAATCACGCCTATGAGAATTATCAACAAACAAAAAAATCCCTGCCCATCAAAGATGAGCAGGGATTCTATATAATTGCTTAAGCTATTCCGCTTATTGCTTCACTACTTTTACCGTTTGAACGGTATCGTTGGCTTTGATCACAACGAAGTAAACTCCGCTTGCTACATTCTCCATTGATACTTGCTCTTTATCCGTTGCAGTTGCCTGTGCAATGATTGCTTCATTGATATCCGTTAATTCGTAAACGAACGTTCCTTCAAATTCAATTGTGATCATGTCAACTGTTGGGTTCGGATAGATAGCGATTGCTTTCTGATCGAATTCTCCAACACTTGCTTGTGTGCTTACGATGATCTTCTCAGTCGCTGAACAACCTGTTGATCCGTTTACAACAACCGTGTACAATGCATCAGCAAGACCTGTTAAATCTTCTGTGTCATCAAAATCACCTGTTCCATCGTTATCCCAATCGAATGTGTATGGTGCAACACCACCTGTTACTGTGATATCGATCTCTCCATCTTCGAATACTGTTTCTGGAGTGACCACATAAGTAATTGAGATTTCTTCTGTTACCGTTACATCAATTGTTGCTTCATCAGTACATCCGTTAGCATCTGTTCCTGTAACCGTATAAGTTGTTGTTCCTGGCATTCCAGGATCAAACGGCATACCGTCCATAACACCCATATCCCACATGTATGATTCAGCACCACCACCGTTTAACGTAACGTCGTGACCTACACAAACTTCTTCATTGTCAGCAGAAGCTGTTACTGTTGGATTTGCGTGAACTGTGATTGTTACTTCGTCAGTTGTTTCACAGATTCCTCCGTCATATGTACCTGTTAAAGTATAGGTATGTGTTCCAATACCAGGTTCTAGATCTGTTGGAGCTACAATTTTAACGGGTTTATAGGGGTTGTAGGGATTCTTTCCCTATATTTTCCCTATAATTGATGATAGTAAAGATAAAACAAACTCCCATGTGAATCTTATACATAGTCGATCCTTAAAAAACAATGGGCTTTTTTTATATAACAATTTGTAACATTTAGGTATGACCTTTTATATAAACCTATACTAAAAACTATTTGTACGAATAAATATAACCGTCTACGAATAGACAATACCGAATAAATTTAGACACGTTAAAACCCTCTTTCATTGCTTTCTCTTGTAATAGTGCATAGTCATCTGTTGACACTTTAAACGATACAACAACATTCAGTTTGTATTGTGGTTTATCTTCATATTTCTTACATTTATCTTCAATTATTTTATTCATTTTTTTTGTTTTTTCTATTGCATCATAATGGGTAATAAAATCAATACGATTAAGCATAAAAAAAGCACCCACCAATTAAGATGAGTGCTAGTTTTTTGATTCTCTCCAAGATTAAGATATTAGACAGATGCGACAGAACCCAAGTGTGGTTACATGTAGACTTTTTTGCTTTTAATTACCACATCGTTCATGAATTAGAGTTTTCAATATCTCCCCATTTGATGCCTTGATTGTCATAAAGCCACTCCCAATCGAAATATCATCATAATCTTGTGCTTCATGTGTTACATTGATTTCGATGATGACTTTATATCCATCCGCTTCATAAACATCCTTATTGTCAAATATCTGATTCTTCTTCTCTTCGCTTTGATCTGGAGCAGCTTCCGACGCTTCAGGATATGGGAAGACGATAGCTTTTTCGTTTATGCTCATGTACAATTCCCCCGTCATATTATCGATAAAAGCATAGCTTTTTTGACTATCTTCTGTCAAATAGTAGTTACAACCAGCACCGCCGACTTCATTTCCAATTTCTTGTATGGTTAATTCGTCAACTTTTTTAGGGTTTGATGAATTAATCGAAAATGAGGTTAATAGAAGTAAAGCCAATGACATAAATGGTAAAACAAATAATTTTTTCATTTTTTTTTATTTTAAAGTTAAATTTCGGTTCTGTTGCGTCTCCAACTTACACAAAATATTTGATACTGTCGCATTAATTCTATTCAAAGTTAAGACACTTATCTTGGCAATCACAATTCTAAAGATATGTTTAAACATCACCTTTTTCAAAAATCGATTATTCACAAGCTGCTTATTTCAAATTACGCTTTAGTTTTAGTTATCAAAATTTGGAATAACTTATGTTTAATCCAGATTTAATGAAATTAAGAGTGAATTAATTAAGGCGCCAATTTCTTTTTCAATCCCTTCCTTGACACTAATTGCTTTTGAATTTGTTTTTAAACTACCGTTTTTCTTGTATAAATAAGTCTCCGCACTATAATAACCTGAACCTGTAGAAACCTCAAAATCTCGGTATGTTATAGAAATTTGGTTGTCTCTTATGTCAAAAATAAAATAATACTTCAAATTTGACGAAGTATAATCAAAATGTATAGCATTGGATATTAATCCGTTGCCTTTAAACATTTCGTTTTCAATTTTCCCTGTTATTACTTCTGAAGGATTTGTATACATTCTTTGAATCCAATCATGAACACCTCTATATATATAATCTGCATTTTTACCCTCGATAACTTTGACTTCAACAACTTCTGCTTCCCAAGTGACTTCGTTTGCATGAAGTCAGCATAAAGTGAACTTTTTAGTGCCTAAATTTAAGATAGAGGTTTAATCTTTATATTAACCTTTAAATCGACCAGTAATGGCAAAATTTTAAAAAAAAAAACTGCTGATCGCGCCAAAACTGATAATAATCATACAATAAATCCATATTAACTATCAAAAGGTGTCATTCGCGGGTAAAAGACAAGTGAATAAGCCCGAATGATGAAATCCTTAGCTATTATTTTGAACCAAATTTTAGCGCACCAAATGAATGTTTCCTTGACCTTTAAATTTAGTACCGTTCGTGGCTGTACCGGTATAGGTAAAGAAATAGACTCCATCAGCGCATGGATCTCCGTTTGAATCCGTACCGTCCCATCCTTGCGTGATATCTGTGAATTCAAAGACTTTTATTCCCCAACGATTTACCACTACTGCGCTAAATTCATTAATGGCAATATTCGGAAAGAAGAACAGGTCGTTATTTTGATCTCCATTCGGCGTAAAAACATTCGGCGTAATTAAGACAGGTTGATCAAAAATTTGCAGATCCTTGCAAGTTGTATCTACACAACCGTTTTTATTAATTGCAACAAGGCATACATTATATGTTCCTGAATCTGGATAAGAACGATGAAACTGTTCAAAATAATCATCCGATAAAATCCAATCATAAGGGGGAATATCAAAATACCAATAGAACGTTGTATCTGAGAAAGGATCCGTTTCACTTGCAAAATTTTCTGATTGATTGATAAAGTTTACATCAACCACAGCTGTGCCTTGCAGATCTGCGTTGAGTTGGTCTGAAATCACATCAAAATCTGCTGTAGGGTTCAATGAATCTAAAGTGATATAATCCACTAATTCACATCCATTTTGATCTGTTACGGTAATTTCATACACTCCTGGATTTAAGCCTCCCCAAGTAGAATTGTCTGTTGTAGAGAGATCTGCTAAATTCATCCATTCATAATCATAATCTGGTGTACCTCCATTGGCAGAAACATAAACTACCCCATTACCTGATTGGTAACTAAATAAGCGACACAAAGCTGGTTCAAAACCAAATTCAACCAATTCCAAAGCTGGTGGTTCATTTATGGTAAAATCAATCGCATGCGAGCATCCATTGGCATCATTAATGAGTAAGTTATAATCACCGGCACCGACATTTTCAATCGTATTTTCACCCAATCCATTTTCGTTGCCAGCGGGCAAAGGTGCCCAATAATAAGACAAGGCGTCGTATGGATCGGCGGGGTTAAAAACAGTATCTACCTCAACCATTCCAGTTAGATCACCAAAACAAAGTGGGTCTGTAATAATCAGTTCAGCATCTATAGGTTCTGGTTGACCGATAAAAATCGAATCCGAAAACGTACAAACCAAATCAGACACTGATATATAATACCAACCGGATTCTAAGCTATTTGCTGTATTCGAATTGTCTACATTAACTACTGCTCCATCCGCATCTGTTAATATATAGGTTATATCACCAGCGCCCCCAGATACGTTAACGGTAAAGGAACCATCATTAAATCCATAACAAGTTGGCTCATTAAAATAGACAATCATGGCACAATTGGTATCCACCAACACTTCAATACACATCGTTGTATCGCAAGGTTCTATTTCAACGGTATAACAAATCTCCCAAACACCAGGACCAGCAATCAGCGGATCAAAAGCACCTGTTCCAGCATCAATACATGGTCCACAATCAGCCGACCATGTTCCTCCTCCCGGAGCTCCAGTCATGTAATCAATTCCATCTGCAGGATCATAAGGTCCCGACGGATCAACACTGATATCAATAATTGGAGGTTCAGTAACCTCGACCGTTATTGAATCACGACAGCCGTTTTCATCAGTTACAATGAGCGTATAAGTTCCAGCCCCTAAACCATCAATATCAGGTGTTGTTTCCCCATTGCTCCATTCATAGCTAAATTCAGGAGTACCTTCGGATATATCGGTGACTATACTTCCATCATCATATCCAAAGCAAGACACATTGGTGACGGTTTCATCCAATTCTGGAGAATTGTATACACTAATCGTTGTTTCAATCGTATCACTCGAACAGCGGTAAACGACAATGAGCGATACGTCATATTCTCCATTCGCATCATACACGTGAATAGGACTTTCTTCTGTTGAAGTTTCCCCATCACCAAAATCCCAATAATAACTTTCAACAATACCTCCAGAAGTTAATGGTGTAAACTGAATTGAATCTTCATCACAAAGGTCTTCTGCACTCAAATTGCTAATTGTAACAGTATCTTCGATAGAATTTAATCGAACACCTGCTGCATAGAAATAACTCTCGGCATTTTTAACCCCATAGGTATAGGCTAAAAATCCACATCCCGAAGTTTCTAAGGTATGTGAACCGGTGTCAATTTCAAAAATATTATATGAATACTCGGGATCGGCTGCCAAGGTAGTCCAACCACCAAGAGGAACGCCATCAAAATCAATCGTGGCGATATCATCCGTTCGTGTAACTACGTTCGCATAATTTGCTTCAATGTCATTATAGTCAACAGCGTAAAACGCAATAGTATCCAGGTACATTTGCTCATTGGAATTAACCATAATCATAGATGGATCTCCATTACCCACACAATCCCCTGTTAGCATGGCTTGTAGGACACCAATGGGCTTATCAGCTTCAACCAATAAAGCTTCGGCAGTCAGGACTCCATCGTAAACTTCCCCTGCATCAAGCGCCACTCCAGAAGGAACACCATCCAGATCAAACGTTGTTCCGTCATCCTTTGCTATTATCCGATACCAGTTTTCACTTTGTTCTTCAGTCAGCGTTAGAATATAATCATACCCCCACGTGTCAGTTGGGTAAGCCACCTCTAGCAACGGATCAGCATCCAAACCAGCACAAGGGCCCCCATAATACCATATATGGCCGTTATATACACCAAACTTATCATCACCATCATCAGCAACAATAGTAGAACCCGTTAAATCTGTTCCTGAACCAATGGCTGCTTGTACCATATAAATTTCGCCGGGCAATAAGCTCACTGAAATCGGAGTACCTGCCAATGTACCGGTCTCTGTATTTGCACTCGGCGTAATGGTCACATCACACGGTTCATCGCCAGCAACAACTGTAAACTCACTCTGATACCAAATTCCTGATTTTAATACTGTGGGATAGGTGGTCACTAAATATTCAGAACCAATTGTCGATACCGGTAAAACCACCGTGGCCTCCGATCGGAAATTATGAAACGTAGATGCATAGGTCGCAATCGGTAAATCTGATGTTACGTGAATTGCCCTTTCTACAACTGTCTCAGACAGCGTTATATCCGCATACACAGAAGGTATTGTTATCGAAGTAACAACACCTGGCACAACTGTAAACGGCTCAGAAAATGGTGTTCCAAAAACTTCAATCGTCCCCGATGCAAAATACCTCGAAGAGATATTAATTTCAAAAAGCGCTAACGCATTGTCATAAACCTCTGGAAAGGCTACATAAAAGTCAGTACCCTCATTTGTTAAACTTTGAGCTTTCGCAGTTTGATTTATTGAAAGAACTGCAAAAAAAAGCAGCATCATCTTCATTAGTATCCTCATAAACAATTGGTTGCATTCGTATATTCAAGATTAAATATACGAAAAATTCAGTCTCAACGAGTACTATCCTTCCCGGCAATCATTCCAGGTGACCCTTTATTAACCATTTACAACATATCTAAGCAGGATAGGTCCAGTCTCTAGTAATATTTCGAAAATGTAGACACCTTTTTCGGCACCATGGGGATAAATCATATGATTCTCTAGAGTTGTTGATAAAACCATTTTTCCTGAGACATCCCAGACGTTTATTCGCGTATTATCTTCAACCCCTGCCACTTGAACCGCATGACCATTGCCTGGATTAGGGTATAATTGAACAGCAATATCTTGGTTCTCATTTAAATTCGCATAGACGCCATAATTGAATGGATGCTCAATAATATCTCCTTCATAATC
>JAURQI010000044.1 GCA_030836155.1 Crocinitomix sp. | reverse complement strand
CAAAATCAAAGCTACCACCTGACCATATCGCAGACAGCGTTAGAGAAGTCCAAGTGTAATCATTTGGATTACCCGTACCCGGATAATCAACCGATACCAGCAAATCGAGCGGTGCTCCACTAAAATTGTATGCGTTGTCAAAATTTAATGTAGGATCGGTCGTTTCGCTCAAATCAAGGGAAGGGGAAATTAGCCAGCTTTCGCAAGCCGTATAGCCGTCATCATCATCATAATTCGAAATTACACTGTAAGGAACGTCATCCCATCCGCCAAGGGATCCTGTCTCCCATGAATGAATACCAATAACGTCTTGAACAGTCCAGCCACCTGAAGTAATGTCATCATCATTAAAATCTTTTAATAAGATTTGACCAGGACCTCTATTATTATTTAGTAAAACTTCGTCTGTAGAGCGAATCAATAACTGTAGCTCGCCGTTGTACTCACTGGCAATACAAATAATAGAACCGCTTCCTTTTGGTAAACTATCTCCAGCAAAGTCAGCAAAACCGCTTGTCCTAACGTAAATTTCATTGCCGTCAAAATCCTTTAAGGTTCTGTTTTCAGAACTTTGATTAATGACATCAGCATACGTATTATTAAGTTCAGAAAACTTAAACTGAACATTTTCTATTCGCACAACGCGTGATTCATATGCCCAAGCATCTTCATCACCCATGGTAATCGCTAATTCTGGAATGGTTACAAGCACCGGACTAACAACATTATTTTTGGACTGAACAACGATTTGATTGTCTGGATCAACACCATCTAACTGTATAACTCCGTTATATTCGCTCAATGTGGTTCCAAAAAGAGAAATACGAACTGAATCTCCTTGCACCAAGTAAGATGCCTGCGTCAGTCTTATGTTAATCGCTGCAGTATCATCTTGTAAATAGATATTTTTGTAAATATTTCCACTGCTTTCATCCATAGACACAATTCCAAAAACAGAAATGGAATCATCAAAAACAATTGGTTCATCAGCTGCTATCTGCCAGCTGCGTAGACTGTCAATCGTTACAATTTTATTATCTGGTAATTGTTGGACAGGAGGACTATCGGGTTCTTTATTACAAGCAAGCGCCATAATCGTCAATCCGAGAAGCAATACCACATGTTGTTTTATCATTTTCATATCAGCCTCATTAAAAGCGAAGAGTCGCCATTACAAAATAGTTTAGACCATATAAATAACCTATTCGCGGAGGGAACTTATTGATATTCTGCGAGTCAAATCGCAATTGTTCAAAGCCTCCCGTCTGGAAATTTGTATTATTCGTCAAGTTATTGATGTTCAAGTTAATATTCAAGAAATAATCATTGATTTTAAATGATTTTCCAGCAAATAGACTCACAGAGTAACCATTATCTAACCTTGTTTGGTCAATAGTTTCTATGTATTGAGGGTCGCTTTCTACAAAGTTAGCTACTGCTTCTTCCGTTCTGCGATCTGGATTAGGATCGAGATAGATATCCATAAAGTAATTCACATTTGCTCCAGCAAACCAATATTTCTTTCCGTTGTATTTCAGCCCAAATGAAGCGGCCGATTGTGGCATTCCACCAATTTTGTAATTCTGCAAATAAACCGTCTGATCTCTTGCCAAGAGTTCGTCAGAATTATCCACATAGATAGACGCGCTTGGACGAGAATTATACAAATGCTGCCCATAAGCAACGACAGCATTGGCAGATACCCCTCCGTATATATCCCCATCGATTCCAAATTCTAAACCATGATGAAGATAATCAACGTCTTGCATCACATAGTTCACAAATGAACGGTATTCATCATGATAAAAACTTCTTGACCAAATCGCATCTTTACGTTCCGTATAGTAATATGAGAAACGCATCTTTAATTTAGGGTATCTCAGGATATAATTAATATCTCCCGTATAAATAGTCTCATTTGTTAGATTTTCAACCGTTCCGTTTCGGGTACGTGGAGAAATAAATGCGGCACGTGAAGTAGGGGCCTCTGTTTGATAGGCAGCGTTTGCAGTTATATACTGTCTACCAGAAACTTTATATGTTGCTCCACCTTTTACAGCATAGTTCAGAAAGTTATTTACTTCTGATTTTCCCAATGAATTTTCAGGAAAAAGTCCCGTTTGGAATATGCCTTCACGATAAAATTGCTCACCACTTAATTCCAAGGCTGCATAATAATCGACCTTTTTTGTGGTGTAGTTGACTTGGCTAAAAATCGTTGCTGTGTGATTGTAGATATAATAATTATTGGCAAAAACATCACCTTCTCTAACAACTCGATTAGGATTTTGCAAATCACTTTGGGCTGCTTGTGGGTCAATAAAATCTTGTTCCGCAAATTGGTTAACATCTACCCAAAAATCACCTCCCATTAGATCTTCGATTGTGTTGAAATAGTGATTTCGCTGTGTTTGTAAGTAGAGTCCTGTATGAATACTTACTTTATCTATGTTAACAGAATACAATGTTGAAAGACCACCAGACATTAAATTATTCCAACGGTTTTCTACGATATATTTAGAACGTAAACCTTCTTCGATAATATTTCCATTTTCATCCTTAAATGTAAAAATGTTCTTACTGTTGGCATAATATAGATTATCCCATTGGACTTGCCTTGTTGCTGGATTTTGCCAATTATTATACATCCTTTGCGCATTAAGGGGATCATTAATACCTTCATAATAAGAAGGGAGGTATTTATAATAATCAGGGCGAGGATCTTGTGCGTCATACCAGTTTAGTGCCGTTTGACCATACTTACCAAAGCTGCTATATACAGATGTTTTTAAGCGCGACTTTTCGCTTGTTTTCCATTCATGGGATAGAGCGATAATAGGCATGTGCGAGTCTGCGACTCGTGAATTTCTTTTCGTTCGAGAACCATCCGGTTTGGTTTGATAACCCCAATAAGAGTTATAGAAAGGATCGCCCGTCAATTCATAAGCTTCGTTTACTGAAATACTACTTTTACCGCGAAGGGTAGGAGCTCCCAAAATACTAAGGTTTAAACTGTGGCTGGCGTTGATTTTTTTTTCTGCCGCCAAAAAATAACTGTACGCCTGATAAAACGTTCCTTCAACATAGCCTTCTTGTGAATAGCGCGTTGAAAGTGACATTGCAAATGCCCAGCCGTTTTTCTGCATTCCGGTTCCTATTGTATACATTAAACGGTGAGAATAAGCTCTATTGGTTGAAGCATAAGATAGACGCGATCCTTTTCTTACACCTGTCGCTTTCGAGTCAATATTAGAATAACCACCAATTCCGCCAAAGTGATACGGGTTATCAGTTAGCCAGTTTTTGGTCTCTGAATAACGTGTAACATCATTTAGGCCTCCCCATCGATACCAAGTACCTCTCCCTGTCTCTAAATCATTCATTGGAATGCCATTCAGCAAGATCATAGTTTTATCTGATTGATAACCTCTTATTCGAAAACGGGCGGCGCTAAAATTAAAACCAGCGGTTGCTGCAAATACATCTCTTGAGGATTGTAGTAAACCAGATATATTGCCGGCGCTTCCAGAACTGTTTTCGCCATCGTCTAATGTTGTGACAAAAACAGGTGTGTTGGTTTCTAGCGTATCTTCAGCTTCGACTTCAACCTGTCCGTAGGCGCTGCCCAATAGGAATAAGGTTGAAAATAATGCGATAGATTTAGTCATATTTGTTATGCTATTTTTCGCTTTTATTATGCGTGAATAAAAAAAGCAGGACAAATCTAAGAAATTATCCGTGTGGAAGTTCGAACTGTACTATAAATGTGGATAAGTTAATGTATTGTTAACATCTATGAGATGAGTTTCTGGCCTTATATTTGATTTAATTAATTAGATTTGAACCGAAATTTCAACGTTTTTTATCATAATGAAAAGTTATATTATTGGATTGCTAACGACAACCTTTTTCGTTTTGTTTTCAAGCGCCGTTCTAGCGCAGGAAAAACAATATAAGGTGGCTTGTGTAGGTTTTTACAATTTGGAAAATTTATTTGATACAGTTGATGATCCGAATAAAAGAGATGAGGATTTTACCCCCGACGGCAGCTATAGTTGGGGAGACGAAAAGTACAAAAACAAACTTAAAAATATGGCACATGTCATTGAAGATATGGGCAAGGAAATTTCCCCTGACGGGATGGCTATTTTGGGCGTTTGTGAAGTCGAGAATAGAAAGGTACTTGAAGATTTAGTACAAGAGCAAAAGATAAAAGGTCGAGATTATCAGATTATTCATGAAGAATCCCCTGACAGAAGAGGTATTGATGTCGGTTTATTATACCAAGCGAAATATTTTACACCAACCAATTTTAAATCATACGAGCTAAAGTTTCCGGATAATCCGGATTATTTCACGCGTGATCAATTAGTTGTTTCTGGAACAATGGATGAAGACCGTATCAATATCATTGTAGCTCATTGGCCTTCACGAAGTGGAGGGCAGGCCAAATCAGAACCACGCCGTATTCAGGCTGCGCAATTAGGGCGAAAAATCATTGATTCTTTATTGGCGGTTGATCCTTCTTCTAAGATTATTTTAATGGGTGATTTAAACGATGATCCCGTTAATAAAAGTGTGAAGGACTACATCCGCGCCAAGGCTAAAGTGAAAAAGATGAAAGATGGAGATATGTACAATACCATGTATGATAAATATAAACAAGGAGATTGTACTTTAGCCTATAGAGACGCTTGGAACCTGTTTGATCAGCTCATTATTAGTGAAGGGTTAACGGGTAATGATTGTTCGTCTTTTGTTTTTCATAAGTCTTACGTCTACAACAAACCTTATCTCAGACAGAAAGAAGGTTTATACAAAGGATATCCAAAAAGAACTCATGCAGGAGGTAAATACTTAAACGGATATTCAGATCATTTCCCGGTCTATTTGGTACTCAAGAAAGAGGTTAAATAAGAATGAAAATGGTGAAGACTTTTTCTTTGGTTTGGATTTGTGTCTTTTTCTTGGTAGGATGCAATCCTAAAAGCTATACTGCATACGAGGGAGCGAATACAGGGCTTGATTCAACATATAATGGCGCTGAGTTAGAGGGAATGATTGCACCTTATCGTTTGGCAGTTGATTCTATCATGAACAAAAGGATCGGTTTTGCACCAGAATCGCTGATTAAATATGCGCCCGAATCTTCTTTGAGTAATTTTGCCGTGGATGTTGTTTTTAGTGAAGGAAAAAGTTTAGCTCAAAAAAATCCAGATTATAAAACGTTGAATCTAAAAAATACGATTGGTTTAATCAATTTCGGAGGTTTAAGAGCTCCAATAAATCAAGGTGATATTACAATTGGTAATGTCTATGAACTCATGCCTTTCGACAATACGGTTGTTATCGCTAAATTGGACAAGGAAGGGGTTTCAACCATGCTGCGGTATTTAAAACAAGAAGGTGGCCAGCCGATTGCCAATTGCAAAATTGATTATCGCAAAGATTCTGCTAATTTTTTTATAAATAGAGAGCTGTATGTAGGACAGGAACTTTTTGTAATTACTTCAAATTACTTAGCGTCTGGTGGTGATGGAATGACCTTTTTGCAAGAAGCTAAAACGAAATGGGATTCTGGTGTATTGATTCGCGAGGTATTTATAGATCACATATCTAGTGTTGATACATTATTGGCTCCAAACCTGAATGGACGAATTCAGTTTTGATCTATGAAAAGAAGAAAATTCATACGGAATATCGCAACAGGTAGCGCTGCTATTATGACGTTGACATCTGCAGTGCAATTGGCTAAGACAAGAAGGAAAGTCACCGTATTGCACACGAATGATACGCATTCGCATATCGATCCATTTCCAGATAATCACGGCAAATATGCAGGAAAAGGTGGGGTAGAGCGTCGATTGAAGTTGGTTAACTTAATACGAGAAGCTGAAAAGAACGTCCTCTTATTAGATGCCGGCGATATTTTTCAAGGAACGCCATATTTTAATATTCATGGTGGAGAGTTAGAGTTTAAACTCATGTCAAAAATGGGCTATGACGCGGCAACAATGGGTAATCACGATTTTGATGGTGGAATGGACGGTTTCAACCGTGTATTACCGTATGCGAAATTTCCGTTCCTTTGCGCTAACTATGATTTTTCCAATACAATTCTGGATGGCAAAACCAAGCATCACCAGGTCTTTGAAAAAGAAGGAATTAAAATTGGAGTGTTTGGTATTGGTGTTGAGTTAGAAGGTTTAGTGTCACCAGAATTATACAAAGAAACACAATACATGGATCCTGTTTCAATTGCCCAAAATCAGATTGATCAGCTGCGAGAGAAAGGTTGTAACTTAGTCATTTGTTTGTCTCATTTAGGATACAAAGCGATACGGAATAAAATGTGTGATCCTGTGCTTGCAAAGGAAACACATGGTTTAGATCTGATCATTGGTGGTCATACCCATACATTTCTCGATCATGTAGAAATGTATAAAAACGCTAAAGGCCAACCTGTTTTAATAAATCAGGTAGGATGGGCTGGATTAATATTGGGTAGAATCGACTTTTATTTCAAAGATAATGGAGCCCCTGATTTATACTCCTCTATGATTTTGAATACAAACTATGAGTTGACCTAATGTTTTTAAGATTTCTTTTTTGACTTAGGGGTACAATTATTTCTTCAAAAACATCAATAATTTTTTAATAAACAGGCTTCCCTTCTGTTAAATAAGCGTTAATTTAGTACGCAACTGCAACTTATTATGAGAGGGATTTTACTACTGTTTTTGGGGTTATTAGCTGTTTCACAAGGTTTTACGCAAGCTCCTACCATAGATGCTGGTCCAGACACCATCACGTGTCCGCCAGATTGTATCGATTTAACTGCCACTTTTGTTGGAGGTGGAAACTCAACTGATTATACCGTAGCTGCGATCACTTATGCACCCGATGCTTATGCTGGAACGACTGTAAGTCTATGGGATGACGGTCTTTCTGGTTCTTTACCGATTGGTTTTGATTTTTGTTTTTACGGCAATACTTACTCAAACTTTAATGTTTGTTCTAACGGTTGGCTCGGGTTTTCTGGAGGTCCAACAACATGGAATCCCGCTGCTATACCTAGTGGAGCAGGGACAGTACCAAAGAACTGTATCATGGGACCTTGGCAGGATCTAAACCCAGGACTTGGCGGCACGATTCGATATCAAACCCTTGGAGTCGCTCCATTTAGAAGGTTGGTCGTGACATGGGATGCTGTTCCATATTTTAGCTGTACGGGCAATACGGGTACGCAACAAATTATTTTGTACGAAACAACGAATGAAGTTGAAAATCATATTGACCAAAAATATGAATGCATGGGCTGGGCCGGGGGTAGAGCCGTTCAAGGAATCCATAATTCGACAGGAACAGAGGCCGTTGTTTATGCGGGCAGAAATAATACGGTTTGGTCTTCAGATAACGAAGCAATTCGCTATACACCAGAAGGTGATCCAGAAATTGAGTGGTATTTAGGACCACTTTTATTAGGAACGGGCGCGGACATCACATTGTGTCCGGTTGCAACCACAACTTATACTGTTAAGTTAATTTCATGCGGAGTAGAGGTAGCAACAGACGATATTACAATAGAGGTAATCTGTTGTGAGCCTCCAGATATGACCTTTACCGATGTAAGCTGTTTTGGAGGTTGCGATGGAACAGCAACAGCTGATGGTATTGGTGTTCCTCCATTTACTTATTTATGGGATGATCCATTAGCACAAACGACGGTAACAGCAACAGGGTTGTGCGCTGGAGATTATACTGTGACTGTTACAGATGCATTGGGTTGTGTCGAAACGGAAACGGTAACTATTTCAGAGCCAGAAGAGCTAACAGCTTTGGTAACAGCGACTACTGCTGTGTCTTGTTTTGGTGAGGCTGATGGCGGTGGAGTGATTGAAGCTGCAGGCGGAACAGGAACGTACACTTATGACATTGGAGCCGGCCCAGTTGCTGACGGAACATTTACAGGTTTGGCTGCAGGAACTTATCCTATTACGATAACCGATGAAAATGGATGTGAGATTATTATTGATTTGATCATACCTGAACCAGACTTGCTCGAAATTACCGCGACTGATATTGTTAATGTTTCCTGCTTTGGTGGTTCAGATGGTTCAGTCACTGTGATTGGAGCAGGAGGAGTAGTGGATTATGAATTTTCTATTGATGGCGGTCCTTTTGATCCTTCAGGAATATTTGATGGCCTTGGAGCGGGAACCTACACGATTGAGATTCTCGATTTTGTGGGTTGCTCAGAATCAACAACGATTGATATTACTGAGCCTCCGGCTTTGACATTAGATTTAGTTACTTCTACCGACGCGCTGTGTTTTGGTGGTGATGATGGTACACTTCAAGTAGTGGCCGCTGGTGGAACAGGCGCTTTTGAATATGCCATTGATGGCGGTCCATTCGGTGCCGCGGATACCTTTACAGGTTTAGAGGCTGGTACCCATACAGTAACAGTTCGAGATGATAATGATTGTGAGACTGATTTAGATGTTGTAATCGGTGAGTCAGACGCCATTGTGGTCGATGATGTTGTAGTTGCAGAAACTTGCCTAGGTGATTGCACTGGCTCAATTGCTTTAGACGCTTCAGAAGGTATTGCTCCGTATACATATAGTATTGACGGATGCGCAACAACGAGTCTAACTGGTGATTTCACTGACCTTTGCGCCGGAGATTATGATATTTGTGTGGTCGATGCAAATGGATGCGAGGTTAATTACACTTTGACTGTTGATCCAGGCGAAACGCCTGCAGATGCTACGATTGCGCCATTTGGTCCTTTATGTATTAATGATGATCCCGTCACAATGACGGCGGCTTCGCCTGGCGGAACTTTTTCTGGACCTGGAGTTACCGGTTCAACTTTTGATCCTGGTGCGGTTGGTCTGGGTACCTATACCATTACGAATACTATAGTTGATGGATGTGGAGATTTTGCAACTTACGATATTACTGTAAATCCTTTGCCAGTAGTTTCTTTCACTTCAGATGAAAATACAGGATGTTCTCCGTTAGACGTGACTTTTTATAATACAGGAGACGCTGGAGCTTCTTGTACATGGGATTTTGGAGATGGAAGCATTGCTACTTCTTGTGGTGATGTAGGCCATTTGTACGATATTGCTGGTGAATATGATGTTTCGCTGACAGTCACAGACGCTAATGGTTGTACAAATTCTCAAACACTTTATGATTATATTTCTGTATTTGAAGTACCGAATGCTGCCTTTCGTTTTGGTCCGAAGCCTGCAACTACAATTGACACCGAAATCAACTTCACGGATATGTCGACTGGTGCAAGTGCTTGGGAGTGGACATTTGGTAATTTAGGCAATTCAAATTTTCAAGATCCTGTATACCTCTTTCCTGCTGAAGAAGGAGAATATGATGTACACTTAAAGGTTTCTAATGAATATGGTTGTGTGGATAGCACTTCGCAAAAAGTGATCATTTCAGAACAGTATTTGATCTATGTACCAAACACGATCACACCTGATGGTGATGCGTTTAATGAAGTGTTTAAACCTTATTTTAATGGAATTGATATTTACAAATACACCCTTACGATTTACAATAGATGGGGGGAAATTATGTTTGTTTCTTATGATCCTTCCGTTGGTTGGAATGGAACTTATGGAGGTGAGATTGTTCCTGCTGGTGTTTATATTTGGCATATCGCGACCGACGAAATAACGTCTGATAAGAAAATCGATACCAAAGGCCACGTCACCGTGCTTTACTAGTAGGTTTTAGGATTATCTTCCTCATACTTTTCAAAGGCAAAAAAAATTAATTGTTTTTGCCAAACTATTGATGATACTTTTTTAGTGATTAATCGGGCAACGCGGCGTTTATTTTTACGTCTTAAAACCGAACGTGTAAAATTAATGCCCTACTTGCCATGAAAGCATCAACAAAATTACTCACCACAATATCAGCTTTAATGCTGTTGTTTAGAGCTCAATCACAAGTTCTTCCGAATGGTAGTTTTGAAGTTACAACAGCCCCTGTTGGATGTAATTATAACTTAAGTAACGCTGTATTTAACGGTTATTACACGGATATCGAGGCGTTTGGTGCAGGAAATGAAACTGATATCATCATGGACGGCTGTTATGTGACAGACATTCCAGATGGCGTCCGTTCGATTTCAATTGCCCATTTCCCACCAGATGAAGTATCCATTCCAATTGATGCTCCTTTGACAATAGGGGAAACGTATACGCTTTCTTTTTGGGCATTAGGTGAAACGACTTTCCGCCCGCTTGGTCCACTTGAAATTGGAGAATCAACATCGGCGACAGCTTTTGGAACAAATATTTATACAGTAACTCCTTCAGAAATGACATGGAGTAATTATACGTTTACGTTCGTTGCCTCTGTCGCTGCCACTCACATTACAGTAAGAAACTTCACCATGGGAGACACCTATTGGAACCACGTTGATCATTTTGAGTTTATCGTTCCAGATGATGTTTTAGAAATTGAATCAACAGATGCTTCATGTTTTGGTGTATGTGATGGTGAAGCTACAGTTGTAGTTGGCGATCTTCCACCTTATACCTTCTTATGGGATGACGGGAGTACAACAGGAACAGTGACTGATTTATGTGCAGGATCTTATAGTGTTGAGGTAACAAATGGAGCTGGAGATGTCGAGACGTTGGATGTAACCATTGAAGAGCCGGACGAATTGATTCCTTCAGTAACAGCAATTTCACATGTAACATGTAACGGCTTAACGGACGGTTCTTTTGAAGCTGAAGCGTTAGGCGGAACAGGTGATTATACGTTCACCATAGGAGATGGTTTTCCTGATCCAGTTCTTTTTGAAGATTTAGCCGCAGGCATTTACACATTAACAGTAGAAGATGAAAATGGCTGTACAACAGATTTACCGGTAGAAATTACAGAGCCATCAGTTTTAACATTGACTGAAATAGCAGTCGTTGTTGTCACTTGTAATGGAGGTGCAGATGGCTCAATTGAAGTGACTGCAGGTGGTGGAACTCCTGGTTATACTTATTCTTTAGATGGTGGCATTTTCGGCGCAGCAACTGTCTTTACTGATTTGGCTGCCGGAACATATACAATCACCGTGCAGGATGACAATACTTGCGAAACAGACTTAGATGTTATCGTAAATGAACCAGACCCAATTGACGTTATCGAAGTAGTTGTAGATGAATCATGCCTCGATGAATGTGATGGATCAATTGATCTTTCAGCATCAGGCGGAACCGGTACATTCTTATATAGTATTGATGATTGCGCTTCAACTCAACCGGATGGTTTGTTCACGGATCTATGTGCTTCAGATTATAATATTTGTATTACAGATGAGGCTGGCTGTACATACAATAGTACAATAACAGTTGAACCTGGTGAGTCTGAAGGAGATCCAACAATCACCGCTTTCGGACCATTGTGCGAGAATGACCCGGCAATTGTTCTTGATGCCGTAACAGTAGGCGTGTTCTCGGGACCAGGGGTTTCAGGAACTACATTTGATCCTGAAGCTGCAGGACCTGGTGTACATACAATTACCAATACCATTACGGATGGATGTGGAGCGGTTGCAACATTTGACGTGCAAGTGAACGCTATTCCAAATGTATCGTTCATTGGCGATCAACTGAGTGGATGTCAGCCATTAACTGTTAATTTCGATAATACAGGAGATGCTGGTGTAAGTTGTGAATGGTACTTTGGAGATGGATCAATCGCAACTGGATGCGGAGCCGCATCACATGTTTATGAATTTGCTGGAGACTATGACGTAACCCTGCAGTTGACAGACGCAAACGGGTGTTCTTCATCGGCTACCTATAATGATTATATCAATGTATATCCAATACCAAATGCAAACTTCAGTATGAATCCAAATCCAGTTACCACCAATAATCCCGTTGTTGAATTTGAGGATTTATCAGATGGAGCTGATAGCTGGTTATGGATTTTTGGTGAAGAAGGAACGGCTTTTGAATCAGATCCTACTTTCTCGTTTCCGCCGTTTGAAGGAACGCATGATGTGCAACTAATCATTACATCAGAACACGGTTGTAAAGACAGCATCACAAAAGTGCTCCGTGTCAATCAAGAACAATTAATCTTTGTGCCCAATACGATTACACCTGATGGAGATGCGTTTAATGAAGTGTTCAAACCATACATGACCGGAATCGATATCTATGATTATCATTTGACGATTTTCAACAGATGGGGTGAAATTATCTTCGAAAGCTATGACCTTTCGAAAGGTTGGAATGGAACATATGGTGGTGAAATCGTTCAGGATGATGTTTATATCTGGCAAATTACAACTGCTGATATTGCTACCGATAAAAAACTCGAATTTAACGGACATGTAACAGTTATTAAATAAAAATGGTTGATACTTTGAACGATCAACACGGTCCAATTGGATATTATAGTGTTAAATTAACCCGGAAATTCACTTCGAAGTGATAAAAAACAAACATGTTGAATAAATTAATCTTAATAGCGCTTTTTAGTTTTTCAGGATTTGCTTTGGCTCAAGATCCTAGTATTGACGCTGGACCCGATCAGTCAGTATGTCCACCTGAATGTGCTGATTTAACTGCAGTATATGCCGGTGGCGGTGGAAACACAAGTGACTATACCATTTCTGATATACCTTTCGCACCGGATGTGCTAGGAGGGACTGTAGTTGGACTAACAGATGATTCACAAACAGGATTATTACCAATTGGATTTGATTTCTGCTTTTATGGTAACACCTATGACCAATTTGTGATCTGCTCCAATAACTGGATCGGATTTTCTGCTGGAGAAACATCAACTTGGGTAACTGCTGCCATTCCCAGTGGGGCAGGCGATGCACCGAGAAATTGTATTATGGGACCTTGGCATGATATTAATCCTGGAATTGGAGGAACAATAACATACGAAGTATTAGGAGTTGCCCCATCGAGAAGATTAGTGGTGACGTATGACAATATCCCTATGTTTTCTTGTACGGATATGGAGTTTACGTGTCAGATCATTATTTATGAAACAACTAATATGATTGAAAATCATATTTCTTCTAAACCGATTTGTCCAACTTGGAATGATGGTAATGCCGTTCAAGGTTTACATAATATCGACGGCACGGAAGCTGTTGTAAATCCAGGACGAAACAATACGCCTTGGGATGTTACCAATGAAGCTATTCGCTATACCCCTTTGGGAGAACCGGATGTTTTATGGTATGATGAAGGAGGTGCTTTTATTGGCGCTGGAACCGATATTGAAGTTTGTCCTATTGTACCAACGACGTATACGGTAGAATTGGTTTCTTGTGGAGTGGTTATAGCAACCGATGAGGTCTTTGTTGATGTGGTATGTTGTGAAGCTCCAGATGTAGAAAAAACAGATGTCTCATGTTTTGGTGCGTGTGACGGTACAGCAACGGCAACGCCATTTGGAGATCCTCCATTTACTTATTTGTGGGATGATCCTGCTGCCCAAACAACAGCTACTGCAATTGGTTTATGCGCAGGTACCTATACGGTAACCGTTTCTGATGCGGGTGATTGTGTTGAATCATCTACCATTACCATCGAAGAACCAGATGAATTAGTTATTGATGTTGATTTAACCCACATTTCTTGTTTTGGAGCGGCTGATGGCTCAATTGAAGTGACCGCTGCAGGCGGAACACCACCTTATAGTTATGATATTGGTGCCGGACCTTCTGGTTTTGGCTCTTTTACGGGACTTGATCCAGGAGATTATTCGGTAACGGTTATTGATGATAACGGATGTGCCGCAGCCGAGGATGTTACTATTCTGGAGGATCCGCTTCCGGTTGTTTCTTTTACGGCTGACGAAACAAGTGGTTGTGAACCACTAAATGTTTCCTTTACGAATACTGGTGAGGTTGGTATATCATGTGTATGGAACTTTGGTGATGGTGAAACAGCATTAACATGTGGTGATGTGTCTCATACTTATGAAAATCATGGCGTGTACAGTGTTTCGCTGACGGTAACGGATGCAGACGGTTGCGTAAATACGGCCTTATACAGTGATTATATTAATGTTTATGAACAGCCAATTGCATCTTTCTATTTCTCACCTACCACAATCACAACAATTGCTACAGATGTTAACTTTAGTGATTTGTCTACTGGTGCAGATATGTATACCTGGGATTTTGCTGGTGAGGGAATGTCTAATGTCGCAGAGCCTTCGTTTACCTTTCCCGAAAGAGAAGGAGATTACCCAGTTACGCTGATCGTTGAGACAAATGAAGGATGCGCTGATACCATCACTAAGATTGTTAGAATTGATCAACAGCAATTGATATTTGCCCCGAATGTTATTACGCCAGATGGTGATAGCTTTAACGAGGTTTTCTTACCTTATTTCACAGGAATCGATATCTACGATTTCCATATGGTTATTTATAACCGATGGGGAGAAGTTGTATTTGAATCGTTCGATTCAGGTAAAGGATGGAATGGGACCTATGGAGGTGATATTGTACCAGATGGTGTCTACCTTTGGCAAATCACAACAGCTGATATCGCTACAGATGAAAAGCGTGACTTTTATGGTCATGTCACAGTTATCAAATAAAACTACAGCTTAAAAAAGACTTCCGCTGGACATGCTGAATGCCACTATTGCCAATAAGAAGAAAACGACACCGATTATTATCAAAGCTCCCGTGAATATCCAGTAACTCAATTGCTTTTTAAGGAGTGTGGTTAAGTCTTTTTCAGAACCTGAATTGCCAAAACTTTTCATCTCATTGGCAAGTTGCAGGAGCACAACATTAAGCGCAATATTCACGCCTGCACCAATAAAATTGGCGCCAACTCCAGCATCAGGATCCATAAAACTAACCAGAAAAGAGATAATTTGGAATATAATATTGGCGATGGCTACAAAGCGAGCCCAAGGCGCAATTCCTTTAAATCCTTTTTTTAAAGATTCGGAGATACTCCCCGTTTTTAGATGCTCGTCTAAGGTTTCAAAATCTTCCATCATCATTCGTTTATTACCTGATCGCAAAGGCAGCTAAAAACCCAATAAGCATGAGTATAAATACAAGGGCTGATAAAATAGCACTTGCAACAAAAAAGTTTTTGTATCCACTTAACCCTTTAGTTATGAGGTTGATGTCATTCTCAGCAACAGCCTCTTTAATACTATTGACGTACTTTGTAAGTTGTGTCGCGTAAAAGACAAGAATACCAATGACAACAAAACCTATTCCTAAAAACGTTTCCCCAATATATGGCGGTCTTCTACTTTCACTCATGATCATGATTAATGCCAATACAACAAGTCCGCAGATGACATAAAGCGCTACAACGAAAAAATTAATCCAACTAGCCGTTTTTCGCAGTGTTTCACGATTGGCAGATGACAACGTTTGGTTTTCTTCGACTTCCATTTGGGTTAAATTGATAGGTGGTGTTAAGGCATCTCGTATTCCGCTCCAGCCTTTATTTCACCCAATATCTTAGATTGCAAATTTTTAAAATCATACAATCCATCATCAAACATATGACTTGGGGTAATATTGCTCAATGCGGTGAACATGATTTCAGAACGATTTTTGTATTTCTCATCCCAAGTGGCCAACATTTTTTTAACCACTTGACGTTGTAGATTTTCCTGTGCACCACATAAATTGCATGGAATAATCGGGTAGTTGCGATAGCCAGCGTATTCTATAATTTGCTCTTCTTTTACAAATGCAAGAGGTCTTAGCACAACAAACCGCTCATCATTGGTAATGTATTTTGCGGGCATCGTTTCAATTTTGCCTGCAAAGAATAGATTAAGCATAAAAGTTTCTAAAATGTCATCTCGATGATGTCCAAGACAAATTTTATTACAACCTAATCGCTCAGCCGCTTCATATAACGTACCTCGACGTAATCGAGAACATAAACTACATGTCGTCTTACCCTCTGGCACTTTTTCTTTAACAATACTATACGTGTCGCGCTCGACAATTTCGAAATTAGCGCCGACTTCTGTTAAATAATTCGGTAAAACTTCTTCAGGGAATCCCGGTTGTTTTTGATCCAGATTAACTGCAATGATTTCAAAGTTAAATACGGATGCCTTTTGAATTTGCATCAGAATATCTAACATTGTATAACTATCCTTACCGCCTGAAAGGCAAACCATAAGACGATCACCATCCTGAATCATATCAAATTCGTTAATGGCGTTCCAAACCGTTTTCTTAATCTTCCGGTTAAGCTTTTCTTCTTTTGCTTTCAGCTCCGCTTCCTTTTCTCGACTCATGTTTCTGTCCTTTTTTGTATTCTGTCATACATCACAATACTTCCGCTTACTGCAACATTTAAAGATTGCTCTCCTGGCAATTGCAAAAGGTGATGACAACGTTCGGCTACCTTTTGAGGCAAACCGTTGTCTTCCGCACCTAATAAATAGGCCGCCCTTGACGGATGTGCAAATGTACGAATTGCGGTTGAATTATCTGATAATTCTAACCCTACGAGTTGTGTAGAGTAGGGTAATGAATCATAAAAATGGTCAAAATCACGGTAACGATAGAACGGAATTTTTGACCACGTTTTTTGAGTGTCCGACGTCTGTGGTTTGTATTTCCCGTCAATAATAAAGATAAAAGAAGCACCCAAAATATAGGCTGATCGCCATAAAGTACCAATATTATGCTCGGTTTTGGGCTGATAAACACCAATTCCGAAAAATTGCTCTTTAGTCAATTCCCACTGCTTTTTCATTATTTATTTTGATCGGTTTGTAATTCTTGACGCTTATAAGTATCAAAATAAATTCCCTTTAAACTCATTAGTTCTTCGTGGTTTCCATGTTCCACCAAACGACCATCGTCCATTACGATAATACGATCGGCATATTTTAAACTGGATATACGGTGGCTAATAATCAAGGTAGTTTTGGACCTTAATTCACTTTTGATAGATTGCAGGATCAGTTCTTCTGTCTCATTATCAACAGCTGATAAACAATCATCTAAAACTAAAATATCTGGTGTTTTAATCAGCGCACGCGCTATGGATAAACGCTGTTTTTGTCCTCCTGAGAGATTAATTCCTCGTTCACCTAATCGCGTTTCATACTGCTCAGGAAAATTCATGATACTATCGTGAATCCCGGCGTTTTTGGCTACTTCCTGAACGCGTTCAAATGAAACATCTTCCTTTGTTCCAAACAGAATATTATTCAAAATGCTGTCAGAGAACAAAAAATGCTCTTGCGGAACATAGCCCATATATGCTCTCCAAGCGTCCAAATTGAGTTCATCCAGTCGCTTATTATCAACTGTAATATTACCGTTACTTGGGTCTAATAATCGCATAATTAGATAGGCAAGCGTTGATTTACCAGAACCAGTCTTACCAATTATTCCAATCGTCTCCCCCTTTTTAATGTTGAAATCGATGTTTTTAAGCGCTGTCACGCCCGAGTTTTCATAGGTTAAGCTCACTTGGTTTAATCGAATATCCTGATCAAAATGAATTTCTTGTTCAGCGTCATGATTTGGATTAATATCAGGATCTACCTCTAAGAATTCATTGATTCTTTTTTGAGAGGCAGCCGCACGTTGTACAATTGAAGTTACCCAACCCACCGAGGCAAAAGGCCACGTCAACATGTTTACGTAAACCACGAATTCAGCGATCTCACCCGGATCGATTGTACCGTTATTCGCTTGCAATCCGCCCATATAAATGGTTAGAATGGTACTGATGCCAATCAATAAAATGATCGTTGGCATAAAAAAGGCATTGGTCAATGCCAAATTCATTGAATTCTTCTTATATAAATCTGCTTCTTTTTCAAATTTGGCGCTCACAGACTCCTCTTTTACATGCGATTTTACAACTCGGATACCAGAAAAAGTCTCTTGAACAATTGTAGACAATAAGGACTGCTGAGCTTGTACCTTTTCACTTTTTTTATTAATCACGCGACTCACAAAATAGATTAATAACGACATGATCGGGAGGGGAGTTAAAACGTATAAAGTCAGCTCGGCGTTGCGCGATAACATCTTGTAAAGAACTAAAGAGAAAAGTACGAACAGGTTAATCGTGTACATGATTCCTGGTCCTAAATACATTCTGACCTTGGTTACATCTTCGCTGATTCGATTCATTAAATCACCGGTAGCATTCTTTTTGTAAAAGTTGAACGTCAGTCGCTGGTATTGGTCATAAATTTCATTTTTCAGGTCATATTCAATGAAGCGCGACATAATGATAATCGTTTGACGCGTGAAGAATAAAAAAATACCCTTTAGTATTGAAAGGAGCGTGTATAATCCAGATAACCAAAGACCTTGCTTCAGAATATTTGAAGTTGCTTGAGGATCCACATTGGCAATGAAGTCTTCAATTTCGTTGATCGCATCGCGAATGAGTCCGGGCTGTTGGACAAAAAATACATTCGAGCAAATGATAAAAATGGTACCAAGAATCAAGCGCCATTTATAGCGGACCAAATATTTATTTAGATAGAATAAAGAAGACATTTAAAATTTAGTACTTTTGTAGCGCAAAAATCGCGCACAAATGTACGATTTAAGATTCATTTAAAAGAATCTGTTGCAACAAATATTTAGATGCACTAGCGGGATGTCATACGTAGATATTTGATGAAGATCAAGCTCGACATTTGAAGTGTAAAATTAGTAAGTTATTTTTCAAATACTATGTTCGAAGTTAAACCAATAAAGGAATCAACACTGATGGAAAATCCAGTTGTTGAGCGTATGTCCGAGTACAATCATGAACAATTATTGTTTTGCAATGATAATGCAACCGGACTAAAAGCGATAATCGCAGTTCATAACACCACTTTAGGCCCTGCTTTAGGCGGAACCCGCATGTGGCAATACAATAATGAATTAGAAGCTTTAAATGATGTTTTGCGCTTATCCCGCGGAATGACTTACAAAAACTCAATTTCAGGATTGAATCTAGGCGGCGGTAAAGCCGTTATTATTGGAGACTCCAGAAAACAAAAAAGCGAAGCGCTATTTCGTCGTTTTGGAAAATTTGTAGAATCGCTTGGTGGCAAGTATATCACAGCCGAAGATGTTGGAATCTCACCTCAGGATATGACTTGGGTGAATATGGAAACCAATAATGTTGTTGGTTTGCCTGGTAAAAGTGGAGACCCTTCTCCCGTTACAGCTTATGGTGTGTACATGGGTATGAAGGCTGCTGCTAAAAAACAATTCGGAACGGATAACCTGGCTGGAAAAAAAGTAGCGGTGCAAGGTGTAGGCCATGTTGGCGAATATTTAGTGAGCTACTTAGCAAAGGAAAATGCAATCGTCTATATTTCAGATATTCACGAAGCTTCACTTCAACGTGTTTCAAAAAAATACGGAGCCATTGTTGTTGGTCTAGATGAGATTTATGAAAAAGATGTAGATATCTATGCTCCTTGTGCGCTAGGCGCTACTGTCAATGATTTCACGTTAGATCATTTAAAATGTTCAATCATTGCTGGAGCAGCGAATAACCAATTAGCTGACGAAACAGTGCATGGAGAAATCATGAAGGAAAAAGGAATAATTTACGTTCCTGATTTTATGTTAAATGCAGGCGGTGTGATCAATTGTTATGCGGAGGTTAAAGGTTTATCCTCTGAATGGGCAATGGGCAAGGCCGAAGAAATATATCAAACAACAACCAACATTTTAGAACGTTCTCAGGCAGATAATGTGCCGACTTATAAGATTGCCAATCAAATGGCAGAAGAGCGAATTGAGGCGATAGGCAGAGTGAAATTACCCATGTAAAAAAATATAGGAGAAGGAAAAAATGTTGAACAGAAGACATTTGCGAATTAAAGTACTTCAAGTACTTTATGCTTTTTATCAGAATAACGAAGAGGATGCTTTAAAGGCTGAAAAGGAGTTATTGCGTTCAGTAGATCGTATGTATGATCTATACCTTTGGTATTTATTATCGCTGGAGGAATTGCATAGATTTGCAACAAAACGAATTGAGGACAGAAGAAAAAAAGTCAGACCAACGGAAGAGGATCTTAATCCAAATGTAAAATTTGTTGACAACAAAATTCTTGCTCATTTTGTGGATAACGACGATCTTACGCGTAAAAGTGAAGCGCGAAAAGTAAACTGGACAGGAGCTTTTGAGAATGACTTGATGAAAAAGTTATTTCTTCACGTGGTAGATTCTGAGATTTATCAAGCCTACATGGAGTCGGAGTCGTCTTCTTTAGAGGAGGATAGACAGTTTATTATTGAATTATTCAAACATGAAATTGCTAATTTTCACCTTGTTCATGATTATTTCGAAAACTTGAGCATCTACTGGTTAGATGATATTGATTTAATGTGTTCGATGGTTTTAAAAACAATCAAGCAATTAAAGAGCGATGAAGATCTTGGAAAGGCGAAAGTGATGGATTTACACAAGGATAAAGCTGATGAAATTGGTTTTGTAAAGTCACTCTTACGCAGCGCGCTCGAAATGGATGAAGTCAATACGGAGTTAATTGATCAGTTAACAAAAAACTGGGAATTAGAGCGCATCGCTAAGATGGATGTTATTTTATTGAAAATGGCTTTGACGGAATTGAAAGTTCAACCTTCCATTCCTAAAAAGGTCACATTAAATGAATACATAGAAATTTCAAAGTTTTACAGCACACCAAAAAGTCAGGTCTTTATCAATGGTATCCTTGATAAAGCGATACCTTTGTTAGAAGAACGAGGTGAGCTGAAGAAAACAGGACGAGGTTTAATGGATTAAATGCGAGGTATGAAAAATTGGAGTATAGCAATAGTTTTAGCAGGTTTAGCTTTGGGAGCATGCACTTCTGGAGCAGGAGAGAATGCCGAAGAGCGCAGAGCGGATTATGCTGAGTATGTTGATTTGCCCACAACAATGGCATTTGACAATAATGTTCACAATTTTGGTAAAGTAGTGGATGGTGAAATGGTAAAACATACCTTTCACTTTACCAATACAGGAGATCAAAACTTGGTGATTTTTGATGTTAAATCGACATGTGGGTGTACGGTGCCAGAAGATTGGCCAAAGCAACCCATTGCGCCGGGAGAAGGTGGTGATATCAAAGTCATTTTTAATTCGAATAATAAAGTAGGAAAAGTAAATAAGAGTATCCGCATTGAAGCGAATACGAATCCAACGGTAAACACAGTATCCATTACAGGAGAGGTTTTACCTGAATAATTAACGATAACTAAATCTTAAAAACAATGAACTTCGATTTTATTTTATTAAAAGAAGGTGGTCAAGCGCAAGGTGGCGGACTTATGCAAACAATCTTGATGTTTGCAATGATCGGTCTGGTCTTTTATTTCTTTATGATTCGTCCACAGATGAAAAGAAATAAAGAAGCAAAACAATTCCGTGAGAATTTAGCGACAGGTGACAAAGTCGTGACAATTGGTGGAATCCATGGTAAGGTATTAGAGATTACCGATACATCTATTTTAATCTCTTCTGACGGAACTAAATTGCGACTTGATAAGAATGCAGTTAGTCCTAACGGATTAGAAATGGGTCAACAACAGCGTTAGTCAAAAAAAAATAGTGCATAAAAAAATCCCCGACCAATTTGGTCGGGGATTTTTTTGTTTCTAATAATTGCAATTATTGCAATGTAATTTTTTCTACTGTTCTAACGCCATTAGCTACAACACTTAATATATATTGCCCACGATCAAGATTCTTAACATCTAATGTCGTGATTATATTATTAATTGATCCGCTTAGTACAACTTTACCTGTAAGGTCAAACAACACATAATGAGTAATAGTTGATATATCACCATTGATCTGAAGATTCACTTCATTCAACGCAGGATTAGGGTAAACAGTCATTCCAAGAACTTCTTCTACATTTTCATCACCTAAGAAAATATCACAAGCAAATTTACCACGAACATGAAAGTCAATAGTAGATACATCGATATCCTCTTGATTCGTAAAATCTTCTTCAAATGGCGTAAATGCTACTTCAGCTGTATCCGTAAAGTCAGCAGTCGTAAAAGCAAATTCAGAAGGCTCTAATAGGCAACTTTCATCAAATACAGAAGCAACGCGGTGAATCATACCATCATAATTACCTGGAGTCCATTCTCCTGAACCATAGAAATAAACATTTTTATCCTCGGCATACTCAAGTTTGTTATAATCAACAACATCAAATTTACTTTGCATCGCTTCAATTACTTCACCTTCTTCTGTCAGTTTTATAAAGAATTGGCGTCCTGCAGGACTCGACATATCTAAAATGATTTCATCGTCAACAACAGATAAATGAGCTTTACCAAGGAAAGCTAATGTTGCACCCGGGAAAGTCTTGACCCAAATGAGTGAACCATCATCAACGGATACTTCCATGATATGTGGAACATAATCTATAAATCCAGCAACTAAAATATTTCCATTTGGTGATCTAGCCAATGTCTTCCCGTGTGTGTATCCACCAATTGAATAAGCACGATTCCATAATAATTCTCCATCAGCAGAATAACGCAATAAAGAAAAATCATTCGTTGCTTTTCCAGCACATGCACCGCCACCGTCATCTTCTTCATCGTCATCATCATCACCATCTGGTTCAGGAATAGATAACCACTCAAAACCTGGGTTTTTCCCACCTTCGTCTGGCGCCCCAATGGATGTCGATTTGGCCCAGATAATTTCTCCAGTTTCCGTTGTCTGCATCACAATGACTTTGCTAAAAACAGCAATCATCATTTGTAATGTACCATCATTATTAATTCTTAATTTATTGATAGTGTACGCAACCGTTGCATTCGTTCCAAAATCATATTCCTTTGACCAAAGCTCGTCGCCATCCGCAGATAACTCAGTCAGGATTGCGCGCATGTGATCTGTTTCAACCTCTTTACTCAATCCCCACAAAAGAAAATTTCCATTTTCCTTTTCAACAACTTCAAACGTACATCCAGCTGCTGATTCGGCAACATCAAGCGTTTTGGCCCAAACAACTGTTCCGTCAAATTGAGTCTTCATGATACCTGCCGTCGGAATGT
Source organism: Crocinitomix sp. (assembly GCA_030836155.1). GTDB lineage: Bacteria > Bacteroidota > Bacteroidia > Flavobacteriales_D > Crocinitomicaceae > Crocinitomix. The sequence goes on along the minus strand of JAURQI010000044.1, from coordinate 9,121 downwards.
CTGAGGCGTTGTGGTGATCAAATCCTACTAATAAGTGGTCATCATTTGTTTCGACTAAATCTCGAATCACCATATAGTCCGTTTCTTCAACAGGCTCATACATGAGAGAGATGTCTTGAGAGAAGGAGTATCCGCTGATTAGTAGCGATAGTCCATAAAGTAATGATTTCTTCATAATCTGTTTAAATTTGGTTAGCAGTATCGATTATTGTTAAGAATTAAGCATTCTTTAACCTGTTAATAATCAATTAGCTAAAGCTAGGTATAAAAACTTAGATATGCAAAATGTGGAAAAAGAATTAAAACTCGATATCTAAATTGAAAAGCTTCCTCAATTTATCTAAAGACGTATTTTCTTCAACCAACTTATCGTAAGTTCCTTTGCTGTCTATAATTTGAATCTTTTCTTGCTCAATGGTTCCATATTCAAGTTGAATGGTATAATTTTTCAACTCTTTTCTGAGATAAGCCATCAGCGCTACCTTTTCACGTTCCAATTCAGCTGCTTGAACACTGTGGATTTCAAATTTAATTTTAAAATCTGAGGTCATACTTAGATTAACGTTGACTAAAGTGGTGTATAAGCTATCTTTTCTTTCGCGTTTAACCGCGATTGCATATGCTTTCCAGGTGCGTTGTAAATCTTCAAAGGTAAAGTCTTCGTTTTGACGTTGCTGTGTTTCGGCCTGATTTTGCTTTTGCGTCTTTTTGACGGGAGGATTTATGGTGTCCTTAATCCCTATATTTAAGGTTTTTAGTTTGCCAGTGGGTTTGGAAGCTTGCTTTCTTGCTACCTGCTGATTTAGGTCCGTATTATTCACTTTAGCTGACTCAGATTGTTTTGAATCAAGCTTAGTAGCAGTCGTTTTGTTCTCCAGCAATTGCCCTTCAAAAGGTAATATCAATATGTCCTTGTGACTTAAGATACAACTTGTTTTTCAAGAGTAGAGAGAATTGAGCAGAGCTTCATGAGGCAAATTTCAACGCTCAAGCGCTTGTTTTTGCTTGCCTTGTAATGTATATCCGTATCACGCAATAGGTCCAATGCTAAAATTAAAAATGGAGTGCTAGCAGCCTGCGATTGCCCCATGTATTTATCCTTTATTTCTGCTGGTACCTCCAATAAATTAACCGTTTCTGGATCTTTGCAAACCAATAGGTTTCTCAGATGCTCTGAAAGGCCTAAAATAAATTGACTTCCATCAAAACCTTTTTCAAGTACACTATTATAAAGTATCAAATTGGAGGCAATATTTTCCTCCAATGCTGATTGGATGACCTTGAAATAATAATCATAGTCAAGGACATTCAAGTTCTCCAAAACAGCCTCATAACTCACATTATTATTACTAAACGAAACAATCTGATCAAAGATCGAAAGCGCATCTCTAAGTGCACCGTCTGCTTTTTGAGCTATGACGTGCAATGCTTTGGGGTCTGCCTGTATATCTTCTGTCTCTGCAATGTACTGAAGGTGACTCACAATATCTTCAATTTGAATACGATGGAAATCAAAAATTTGACAACGTGATAATATGGTAGGTAGAATTTTATGCTTTTCAGTTGTCGCCAAAATAAAGACCGCATGGGCTGGTGGTTCCTCCAATGTTTTTAAAAAAGCATTAAAAGCTGATTGAGACAACATATGAACCTCATCAATGATGAAGATTTTATGATTACCAACTTGAGGAGCAATTCTAACCTGATCAATTAAGTTTCGAATATCATCAACAGAATTATTCGACGCTGCATCTAGCTCGAGAATATTAAATGAATGTCCTTCATTGAAAGAAGTACATGATTCACATGCATTGCAGGGCTCAATCTTGTCGCTGAGATTCATGCAGTTTATGGTCTTAGCTAGAATACGCGCGGTCGTCGTTTTTCCAACACCTCGTGATCCAAAGAACAAAAAGGCTTGCGCCAAATGATCGTTTTTGATTGCATTTTTTAGGGTAGTGGTAATGGTAGATTGACCGACAACCGTATCAAAAGTTAGTGGTCTGTATTTCCTAGCTGAAACTATAAAATTACTCATATCGACAATTGAGAAACAAATATAAATCAAAGCCGCAAGAATAGGCTTTCATTTAGTAGGTATTTATCAACATTCAAGTAAATTTGAACTGAATCGCATTTACCTCGATTTAAATCAAGCATAGAATTAAATGCTGAACGTGATGACAAAGCGGACTAATATGGACGTAAAAGTTTAGCTAATTTCATTGTACTTCAAATAATAAACGTATCTTTGCGCTCTCAATTTGCCATGACAAAGTGTTGTGGTGGGTAAAATTTAATTTTAATAGTATGAATAGATACGAAACTGTTTTCATTTTAACTCCCGTTTTGTCTGATGAGCAGACAAAGGAAGCAGTAAAAGTGTACGAAGATTTCATCACCTCTAATGGAGGAGTGATTAAGCACAGTGAATTCTGGGGCCTTAAAAAAATGGCTTACCAAATTCAAAAGAAATCAAATGGCTTTTACAACTTAATCGAATTTGGAGCAAGCGGAGATTTGATCCAAAAGTTGGAAATTGCATATAAGCGTGACGAGCGCATCATGCGATTCTTGACAGTTAAAATGGACAAACATCATGTTGCATTTGCTGAGAAAACAAGAAGAGAAGCAAAAGCTTAATTTAGAGTGATTAATCATTAAAAAGAAATTAAAATGGCACAATCAGAAATTAGATATTTAACGCCGATCAACATAGAAATCAAAAAAGAGAAATATTGTCGTTTCAAGAAAAGCGGCATTATGTATGTTGATTACAAGAACCCTGATTTTTTAATCAAATTTATCAATGAGCAAGGAAAAATCTTGCCTCGTCGAGTAACTGGAACTTCACAGAAATTCCAGAAAAAAGTAAATAAGGCTGTAAAACGTGCTAGACACATAGCTATCTTGCCTTATGTAGCTGACTTGATGAAATAAAATTATTGTAGAATTTAAAATTCCTAAGTAATGGAACTGATACTAAAAAAGAACGTTGATAAATTGGGGTACAAAGACGAAGTAGTAACCGTTAAAGATGGTTACGGAAGAAACTTCCTTATTCCTCAGGGTTATGCTGTATTAGCTACAACATCTGCTAAAAAAGCACATGCTGAAGTTATGAAGCAAAGATCTCATAAAGAATCAAAAATTAAAGAAGAAGCAGAAGCAATTGCAGCTAAACTTAGCGGAGCATCCGTTGTGGTTATGGCGAAAACAGGTGAGTCTGGTAAGATATTTGGATCAATCAATACGATTGCATTATCGGATGCTTTAAAAGCTGAAGGTGTTGAAATCGATCGTAAATCAATTACGATTAAAGATGAGCCAATCCGAGAATTAGGAACATATCAAGCTGTAGCTAACCTTCATAAAGAAGTGAAACAAGAATTTAACTTTGAAGTGAAAGCAGAAGCTTAATCCTCTCCGGATAATCGACTAAAAAAAGCCGTCCCAACTTGTTGGGTGCGGCTTTTTTTGTTTATACCTATTATTCAAATCTTATAAGCGATTATTTGCTTATATAAAGGCTGCTGTGACCAATTTAAACCGTGCCATAAAAAATAGTCCAACTTTGTTGAATGCACCTAATTTCTAGGTCAGTTTATTAGTGGTGTTATTGTTGTGCACGATAAACGAAAAGCTGATTTATTTGATGGGATGGATCTCGGTTTATGCGCTTTAAATGTTAACGAAAATATCCTTGAATTTGCTGGGGCAAATAGTTCACTTTATTTGATTCAAGATGATGAGTTACTCGTCCTTAAAGGCGATAAAGTAGGAATTAGTGCCGAATATGAAGTGACCAATATGTATACCAATACGGAAATAGAAATTCAAAAAGGTGACGTCGTTTATTTGACTTCTGATGGTTATCCTGATCAGTTTGGGGGAGAACGTTAAAAAAAGTATACATATCGTAGAATGAACGAACTATTTCAAGAGATCTATAAATTACCAATCGAAGAGCAGCATGATAAGATCCAACGTGCATTCATGGATTGGAAAGGCGATAGAGGACAAACAGATGTCTGTTTAATGGGGATCCGTTTATAGTCTGAGATTTACTATTAATCACTTTCAGTGGCCATCATCATCCACCAACCCTTTTTATGATTAGCACCAGTGTAGTAAAGGTACTTTTGTCCCGTAGCCGGATCGAAAGTGATTTGAGGGGCGATAATTTCATCTTTTTCAAAAGGCTTTCCAGCTTGAGTTAAAATCGGGATGCTATCCCTCGTCCACGGACCATAAGGATGGTTTGCCTCAGCATAAAAAATAGCTTCTCGGTTGTCGTATGCTCCCGTGCTAACAGCATAAAAACGATTGTCAGGTCCTTTGGTTATTTGTCCTTCCATTCCGATGGGGCAATCAATCTCTTCAAATGACGACCAAGTGGCTCCTCCGTTTTCAGAAATGGCACCAAAAGTCCAAACTTCAGTTACCTTGTCAGGAGCTGCATTCCATCCCAAAAAACACATATATAAAAGACCTTCATGCTCAACAACACTAGGTGAAGTCATGCAATAAACTTCTTTACCTGCAATGGTACCGCGAGGTATAATGGGCGCATCCTTTTGTTCATAAGGGCCTTCGATATGATAAGATTCAGCTAAATAGATTTCCGCTTCGTACGTTTCATTGTTAGGATAGCCGATATAATAGATTTGATGAACTCCATCGATTCTTTTTCTATAAAATGATGTTTCCTTTTCAACATCCTTTCCAGATGGACCAACTGCACCCAGTAATGTTCCAGAAGTATCCCAATCAATCCATGTGTAACTAGTGGCTAGTTTGATACTGCTGACGCCTTGGTGATCTCCTGAATAGATCATATAACGTTGATCATCTATAAAGAAAACATGTCCATCACTCGCAGCTTGATAATTTTCTTCAGGAATATAATCACGGAAGACGGGCACATCATAGCGATTCCAATCCGTCTCTGGTATTTCCACCTTCTCACAACTCCAAAGCAATGTAAGGTGTGCAAATGCCAGAATATGTACGAATGAAAATTTCATGGTACGAGTTTAACAATTGTAGCTCAATAATGTTAATTCTGATGACAAAAAAAGCGCGAGACATAAGTTTCGCGCTTTGAAAGTATACAATAATCAGATTATTTTTTGAAATTGTCTGCTACGATTAGTTCTTTTGTTCCATGCCCCCAGCTATAAAAACCTTCGCCTGATTTTACACCCAGTTTACCCGCCATTACCATGTTCACTAATAGTGGGCAAGGAGCGTACTTATCATTGCCTAGTCCATCATGAAGCACATTCATAATCGCTAAACAAACATCAAGGCCAATAAAATCTGCCAATTGAAGTGGTCCCATTGGATGAGCCATACCCAACTTCATGACCGTATCAATTTCTTCAACACCCGCAACACCCTCATTTAAGGTGATAATTGCCTCGTTGATCATCGGCATTAAAATACGATTCGCTACGAATCCAGGATAATCATTCACTTCAACAGGAACCTTTTTTAGTGATTTAGAAGCCTCCATAATCGTTGCAGTAACTGCATCAGATGTAGAATAACCTCTAATAATTTCGACCAGTTTCATAATCGGAACCGGATTCATAAAGTGCATTCCAATCACTTTATCTGGTTTTGAAGTTACAGCCGCTATTTTAGTGATGGATATAGAAGATGTATTCGTGGCCAGAATACAGTCGTCAGACGTGGCATCATCAATATCTTTGAATATCTTTAATTTTAAATCAACATTTTCAGTTGCAGCCTCTACTACCAATTCTGCATGAGCAACTCCGCTTTTAAGATCTGTGGAAGTAGAGATATTTCCCAGCGTTTCCGCTTTATCATTTTCAGTGATTCTCTCTTTAGCAATCATGCGGTCCAGATTCTTACCAATTTTCGCTACCGCTTTATCCAAAGCTGATTGCGAAATGTCTACTAATTGAACCTGATAACCACTTTGTGCAAAAACATGTGCAATTCCGTTACCCATTGTTCCTGCGCCGATAACCGTAATATTCTTCATAAAAATTCTTGTTTTTCTAATTCTGATTTAGACCCATAAATATAATCATTTTCGGTCAATGCCTAGCCATGAATATTGGAGAGTAACCTCGATCAGATAATAAGTTATGAGAATAATAGTTAATAAAATAAGAACAAGGTGTAATTGACGCTTTTCTTGTGTAATTTTAGCGTGTGACGGAAACAGAGGGACATCATCATCATAAAGGAGGTTCAATAATTCTATTGGGAATTGTGGCAGCTGTGCTGACTATGCCACTCTTCATTCTGCTCTATAAGTATGTTCCTGCCCTAGAAATAGGTACTGTCCGTTTGGACCATATTATCCTTTTCCTTATTATCTTCTTTATCGCCTATTATTTGCTTAAAAAGATGAGGATGGTGGTCTACATAACCCTTGTTGGGGGTCTAGTAGTGTTGACGATTACAAACTTTTCGGGTTTTTATACACTGGATCATCTCTATCACGATTACTCTGAGTTCCTGTATAATATTTCTCAAAGTTCATTAAGACAAAAATTTGAAGAGCACGAAACTTTTTTCAGAAAAGAAAAAGAATTAAGAGTATCAATAGATTATAAAGAGCCAGATGTGCGAAATTATGCAACAAGCGTTGCTGTTAAACATTTCCAAGAGGATGCTCACCTTTCGACAAATCGAAAATGGGTGCAGTGTTTTAGTATTTTTAAAGAAATCTATTCAAACTGGACCTATGTTTATGACCCAATCGATGAGGACTATTATTCTTCAGCCAGTAATACAATTAAGCAATTGAACGATGATGGCAAGTTCAAAGGTGATTGTGATGATTATTCAATTATGATGGCAGCATGTATAAAGTCTATTGGCGGAGAAGTCAGATTAGTGCGTACTGTTGTCAAGCAAGGAGATCGGGAGATTGGGCATATGTATCCGGAGGTCAAATTCGGAGATGTGAAAGACTTAGAATCAGTGGCCTACTTGATCAAAAATGTTTACTTCGTCGAGGAATCAAAAGGAAAGTCGGTCTATTATTATGTGGACAATAAGGGCTTTGTCTGGTTAAATTTCGATTATAACGACCCTTATCCAGGAGGGAAATATATGAGTGAAGTAAGGGAAAGTGAAGTCATCATTTAACACTATCCTTGTTTTTAGATTATTGCTAATCCCAAGATTTTGACGTATCTTTTTCACAAATCCATCTTCATGAATTTAGGTCAATATAGTTTTTCATGCCCGCAATGCCGCGCTGAACTTAATAATAGCAAGGTGATTACTTTGAATACAGAACGCGCCAATCGAGATAAAGGTGTAATCCAACTTTCTGTTGGAGTAGGGGATTACACTTTTAAACATGAACCCAAAACCGAATTTAATGAAGGAGAGATCGTTTCATTCTACTGTCCCCACTGTAAAGCAGACCTTTCTGCCCCGCAACATAAAGACTTTATTTTGTTAAAAATGGACGTTGACGAGAATATTCAGTTTGACGTGATTTTTTCCAGAAAAGCGGGACATAGAAGGACTTATGTCATTACTGAAGACGGGATCGAATCATATCATGGCTAAAACCAAATAATCAATTTGCTTTTACGGATAATAAGTCAACTATTCCTTTATGATCCTAATCATTGTTTTATCCAATCTCAGATCGTACATTTGTTTTGCAATAAACTCAGTGGATATTCAATATCCATGAACCTTAAAACCGTACCTATGAATCGATTAATGCTATTATTCCTTGCTTTACCACTCTTTTTTGTCGGGTGTTCAGGATCTTCAGAGACAACACCCGGAGATCAAGTTCAAATTAATCCAGAATTCGCTCAGTATATTGGAGCATTTACGGGGGGGACGGTGAAAGTTAATGATCCCATCAAGGTACAGTTTAATGAGGCTATTTCGGCTGAAGTAAGAGAGGCGAATCAGTCAGGACTGTTTACGTTTGAACCAGCAGCAGCTGGAGAAGTGGAATGGATAGATGACCGAACGGTAGCTTTTCAACCAACGGAGCCATTTGAATCTGGTATTCGTTATAAAGCTGAAGTAGATATTTCAGAGATCGTCGAACCAGAGAAAGAGGAACTGGAAGTTTTTGCTTTTAATTTTCATACCCGCAAAAAGAGCATTCGCTTAGAAATCGATCGTTTTCAAACCTATGATGAAAGTGATAATTCATTGCAAAAAATGATTGGTAAATTACATTTTAACGGTTTAACAGATACGGCAAATATCAGTCGGACTATTGAGGCAAAACAGGATGGCGAAAATCTTAAGATAAATTATTTCAGAGAGAATGAATCGACTTATGGATTTATTGTAGAGAATATTGTACGAAAAGAACAACGCTCAACTCTTGAATTGAATTGGTCTGGAGCACCTGTCGGTATTGAATCAGGAGGGAAGAAAACCATTCGTATTCCATCCATTAATGAATTTGTAGTTTTAGATTATGAGGTTAACCATTCGCCCGAACAATATGTGAAGATTTATTTCTCTGATCCGCTTGAGAGTGGTCAGTTTTTAGAAGGACTTATTTATCTAAAAGATCATGACGTTAAAATTGTAGCCGATGGTCAAATTGTCATAGTTTATCCAGAAGACCGTATTGTTGGCGATGAGGTGCTGAAAATAAGCAAGGGTGTTCAAAATTATGAAGGAGCACGACTTTCCGAAGCAGGACATTTTAATGTCTTTTTTGAGGACATTGCACCAGATATTGAATTAATTGGGGAGGGAAATATTATACCGAAAACAGGAGAAGCCCACTTCCCTTTTCAATCCGTTAATCTAACGGCTGTAGACGTCAGTATTTCCAAGATTTACGAAGACAATATTATCCAGTTTTTGCAGGTTAATAATTATGATGAAACCTATCAATTGAGACGGGTGTCAAGAGAGGTTTATGAAGAACGAATTGATCTTGATCCTGAGGGAGAACTTGATTTGCATGAATGGAATAATTTTTCAGTAGATCTTTCTGAATATGTAGAAATGGATCCAGGAGCTATTTATCGGGTGAAAATATCAGCTCGTAAAGAATACTCTTTATACGATTGTCAATTAGGTGAAGGCACAGATCAGTCCATGACACAATTTAATTTCACCTCGGTCAATGAACCTT
>JAURQI010000043.1 GCA_030836155.1 Crocinitomix sp. | reverse complement strand
GGGTTATTGCTCAAAAAATGACTTTGTGGAGCGCTTAAGTCAGTAATTTGACTGAAGCCTAAAGTGATTGTTGAGAATAAAAAGAGGAAGGTAAAGATTCTTTTCATAGCAGGGGTGTTTATCTAATAATACGCAGATAATTACTTGACCGTTGTGGATACTTTATGAAAATCTCCTAATTTTAGACCAACGGCTTGTTTTTATCTACGAAGGTCGCTGAATTTGACGTTTATATCACAATAATTTTCAGAAATATAAAAAGAAATGATAACATGAAAGTTCAAATAATACATAACAATCGTTGCTCAAAGAGCAGAACGGCATTAAATCTATTAACTGAGAATGGTATTGAGCCTGAAGTGATCAAATATTTGGATAATCCATTGACAAAGGATGAATTAAGAGAAGTTTTGAAGAAATTAGATGTGCCCGCTTCTCAAATCATTCGCGAAGGGGAAGCCGTATTTAAGGAGAACTTTAAAGGTAAAGATTTGTCAGAGGAAGAATGGATTGATGCAATGGTGAGCTATCCCAAACTAATCGAAAGACCAATTATCGTCAAAGGCGACAAGGCTGTTGTGGGCATACCGCCGGAAAATGTCCTTGATTTAATTCAATAAGCAAAACAAAAAAAAGGCGGTGCAAAATTTTGCACCGCCTTTTTGTATTCAATATTTTGTATTCAGATTAAGCCTCAGCTTCGTCTTCATCTTCAATTAATCTTTTTGGTCTAAGCATATGCATAGCGCCGATCGTTAACCACATTGGTACAGCAAATCCAAGAACAAAAGCAAGTGTCCAAAATGCCATCAAACCAACTAAAAGAAATAGAGCAAAACCGAGTGCAATCATGATTTTAAGTATTATTTTTGTGTCAAATTTACGGCGTAAAGTTAATATTAATTCTTAGAAAAAGAAAGAAAAATGAACTTCAGAATAGAAAAAGATACAATTGGAGAAGTAAAAGTGCCAGCCGATAAATATTGGGGTGCTCAAACTGAACGGTCACGAAACAATTTTAAAATTGGTCCTGTGGGATCTATGCCATTAGAAGTTGTTTATGGGTTTGCTTATTTAAAGAAGGCTGCGGCTTATACAAATTGTGAATTAGGAATTTTATCTGAAGAAAAACGTGATTTGATTGGACAAGTTTGTGATGAAATCTTAGCAGGTAAATTGGATGACCAGTTTCCGCTTGTGATTTGGCAAACGGGTTCAGGTACACAATCAAATATGAACGTAAATGAAGTGGTTGCTAATCGCGGGCATGAATTAGCAGGAAATACAATCGGTGAAGGCGAAAAAACACTTCAACCAAATGACGATGTAAATAAATCACAATCGTCAAATGATACGTTTCCAACGGGCATGCACATTGCCTGTTATAAAATGATTATCGAAAAAACGATTCCAGGTGTTGAGCGATTGAGAGATACATTAAAAGCAAAATCGGAAGCTTTTAAAGATGTCGTTAAAATTGGACGAACGCACCTCATGGATGCGACTCCATTGACATTGGGGCAGGAGTTTTCTGGATATGTTTCTCAATTAAATCACGGTTTAAAGGCGTTGAACAATACACTGGATCACCTTTCTGAATTGGCCTTGGGTGGAACAGCAGTTGGAACAGGTTTAAATACACCAAAAGGGTATGACGTTTTGGTTGCAAAATATATAGCTGATTTTACCAACTTACCGTTTAGAACGGCTGAAAATAAATTTGAAGCTTTGGCAGCGCATGATGCAATTGTGGAGACCCATGGAGCGCTAAAACAATTAGCTGTTTCTTTGAATAAAATTGGAAATGATATCCGCCTGATGGCTTCAGGTCCTCGTTCTGGAATTGGCGAGATTACCATTCCAGCAAACGAACCAGGTTCTTCTATTATGCCAGGGAAAGTGAACCCAACTCAAGCGGAAGCGCTTACGATGGTTTGTGCACAGGTCTTAGGGAATGACGTAGCTATTTCTGTTGGAGGAACACAAGGGCATTATGAATTAAACGTGTTTAAGCCAATGATGGCTTATAACCTGCTTCAATCCGCAGAATTGATTGGTGATGCTTGTGATTCATTTAACGAAAATTGTGCAAAAGGAATTGAGCCAAATCAGAAGCGTATTGATGAATTATTAAATAACTCATTGATGTTAGTGACTGCTTTAAATACCAAAATTGGTTATTACAAAGCCGCTGAAATAGCGAACACGGCACATGCAAATGGAACCACATTAAGAGAAGAGGCTGTACGTTTAGGCTATGTTCCTGCTGAAAAATATGACGAATGGGTAGACCCAACGAAGATGACGGGATCTTTGGATTCGTAAAAGAAAATGAATAATAATAAAACGCCTGAAGTCATTCAAAACGAATATCTCAGGCGTTTTTTTGATACAGAACATTATGGAGAAACGAACAGAGCTGGACAAAATCGGTGAATTTGGACTGATTGAGCAATTGACATCGAGTTTTACAAACCATCACAAATCAACAATTTTAGGAGTTGGGGATGATGCAGCTGTCATTGATTGTGGTGATCAATACCAAGTTGTTTCAACCGATATGTTGGTTGAGGGTGTTCATTTTAATTTGGCCTATGTGCCGTTAATGCATCTCGGATATAAAGCGGTAATTGTCAATTTATCGGATATATACGCTATGAATGCGGAGGCAGAACAAATCACTGTTTCAATTGCTGTATCTAATCGATTCTCTGTAGAAGCATTAGAAGAAATATATAGCGGGATTAAAAAAGCTTGCGATTTGTATCAGGTTGATTTAGTGGGGGGGGATACGACCTCTTCTCAAAGTGGACTTGTCATTTCGGTGACGGCAATTGGAAGGGTTGATAAGGATAAAATTGTCTATCGTAAAGGTGCACAGGAAAATGATCTATTGGTGTTGACCGGTAATGTCGGAGCAGCTTATATGGGCTTGCAAATGCTTGAGCGTGAACATCAAATCTTTCTTGAAAATCCCGAAATTCAACCTGATTTAGCCGGTGTTGATTATATTCTTGAAAGACAATTAAAGCCGGAAGCGCGTAAAGATGTGATTCATTACCTACATGATCTCGGTGTTGTTCCATCTGCAATGATCGATGTTTCTGATGGGGTTGTGTCTGAAACTATGCATTTGGCAAAGCATAGTGAGATGGGTTGCTTGATTTATGACGAGAAGTTGCCCATTGATCATGAAACACATCGTGTAGCAAGAGATTTTAATCTTGATCCGAGCACTTGCGCATTGAATGGGGGGGAAGATTATGAATTGCTATTTGCTATTCGTCAAGCTGATTATGATAAAATTAAGGATAGTGAACACATGACGGTTATTGGTCATTTTACTGAAAAGGGTGGAAGTCTGAATATTGTTCAACGCGATGGGAGTTTGATTCCAATGGAGGCACAAGGATGGAATCATTTTGAACAAAACTAGAGTTTAGTCGATTCATTATTAGTACTAATAGAGTTATTTCGTTTATTCGAGTTTGCTGAATGTTATTTTGTCTGTACCTTGTTGAGTTGAAAGGGTGAATGCCCTCAGCCAATACTAACTATGTTAAAATACCTGCTCTCATTTCTTTTGGTCTCAGCATCCGTATTTTCCTATGGGTCAATTATTACTGCTGTGGCAGACGGTAATTGAAATAATAATGCTACTTGGGATAATACGCATCCTGGATGTTATGATACGATAATGATACCTGACGGTATTACAGTTACAATTACATCTATGGAAGATTTAGAAGCTTGTGTTCCAATTTTAATTTTCGTAGAAGGAGAACGGTCTTTCCAATCAGGAAAAAAACTAGATTTACCGTGTGTAGATACTGCAGTACTGATTGAACCCACCGGCTCTTTGACTGGCCGAGGAGGTTTAGGAGCCTCTAATTACATTACTATTTGCGGAACGACTGTTTGGCAAGCTGGAGATGGTGATATTATAGGAGGTTTTGTGTTACTTCCCATTGAACTCTGCTGTTTTACGGGTTCATTGACTGAGCCAGACAATTATGCGCTACTAAGCTGGGAGACACGCTCTGAACTCAATAATAAAGGTTTTTGGATAGAAAAAAGTGCAGATGGTCTTGATTGGTCCAGAGTTGGATTTGTAAACGGCCAAGGTACAAGTACAAGCCATCAATTTTATTCTTATACAGATAGTACCGTGATTCGAGAAAAGACATACTATCGATTAATACAAATAGATTTTGATGGTCAACTAGAAATTTTTGATCCGATTTTGATTAACGGATCTTTCGTTATTGCTGATAAAGAATTATATGTATTCCCAAATCCCGTTCACCAAGAGCAAATCACGGTATATGTCAATAGTCGGGGGCAGCTAGAATTACCATTTAATCTACTCAATATGAATGGTCAAATCGTGATGAGCAGTGTTGTTCCTATTTTAGAGAATGAATATTGCACCATTAACTTACCTATGGATATTCCTACTGGTAATTATTTACTCAACGTCGGTAATGCGGTTGCAAAAGTGGTTGTGGTGAGGTAATGACATCCGGAATTCATCATCAAATTCTAGTTCCCTTAAGGAACTTTCTTATGCCTTTTGATCTTTTTTAAGTACGTTTAAGCGTATCAAATTTCAATTCAAATATCTATTTAAATAAATAGTTGAGATACAGATGTAAATTCAGTTTATACATGTTTAGGTTGAAGTAGTCTGTTGTTGGTTACATTGAATCTTAAACGAAGAACGAGGTTATCAATCCAAAAAAAAGGCCTGTGAATAATTATTCACAGGCCTTAATGATTTTAATAAAAACTAATTCTGTCTATTCTACTTCGATATCGTCACCGTCCCTTGCCCTTCTATCACTGTGCTATTATCAGAAACGGCTCGGTATGTATAGAAGTATACGCCATCCTTACATGGATCTCCATTCATGTCTGTACCGTCCCATCCATCAGCTATATCATTGATTTCACCGACTTGAATTCCCCATCGGTTAACAATGACACATTTAAATTCAGAGATTGATTTAGCGTAGAAGTCGAATGTAAACTCATCGTTTACGCCGTCCCCGTTCGGACTAAATATATTGACATTGGTCAATGATATTGGTTCAAAAATAGTCAGTGTTTTACACTCTGTGTCTTGACATCCATTTTTATTAAATGCAGTTAAACAAACCACAACTTCGTATGATTGACCTTTCGGACCATAAATCGTGTCTGGCTCTATGAAATAGTCTTCTGTCACCCAATAATCCGCATGAAGCGTATCTAAATTCCAGAAGAATGTCGTATCCGCTAGTGGGTTCTTGGGGTTGGCGAAATACATCGATGTATTGGTAAAAATTGCAGATACAGGTGCGGTGCCCATTAAATCTGCATTTAACTCATCCGACGTTACAATAAAGTCTGCCATTGGATTTAAGGAATCAACTACCACTGTGTCTCTAAACTCACAGCCATTGTCATCTTCAGCAACGATAACATATGTCCCAGGATTTAATCCTCCCCATGTTGTATTATCTTCTGTTTCGAAGGTCTCAAGATTCATCCATTCGTAAGTAATGGATCCTGTTCCACCGGTTGCTGATGCATATACTTCACCGTTACCATTTTGGTAACCATATAGACGACAATACGCAGGGTGGTATCCTAATTCTGTCCAATAAAGTGAATCAGGATAAACAATTTCAAAATCAATTACATGCGAACATCCGTTTTCATCATTAATCGTTAATGTATAATCGCCAGCCTCTAGTTTAGTGACGGTGTTTTCACCAATTCCGTTATCTCCAAAAGGATTAGGAGCCCAGTAATAACCGATAGCATCATATTCTCCTTGGAAATTAAAGACAGTATCAACCTCTACACTTCCAGTTGCCTGCCCATAACAAAGTGGATCATTAATGATCAGTTCGGCATCAAGTGGAGCAGGATCATTCAAGAAAACAGATCCACTTGCCGTACAACCATTTTCATCAATTACTTCTACAAAATAGGTGCCCGTACCAAGTGTGTTAATGGTGTTAGAGTTGTCGACATTCAATACCTCACCATCCTCATTTGTCATGATATAAGTCTCACCACCGTTTCCACCGGATGTTAAAACCGTCACAGAGCCATCTGTAAAACCTGTACAGCTTGGTTCATTAAAGATGATGTCAATGGTTAACTCTTCTGGTTCAAAAATTTCAAATGAATAAGACCATGCACAACCCAGATCATCTGTTATTGTGATGACGTAGTTTCCTCCCGGTAATCCGTCATGTTCAGCATCGCCGCCATCAGGTATTCCCGTTTCCGTGTCAAAGATTCCCGCTTCATTAGTCCATACTGCTGTGAAAGGGTCCGAAATTCCGCCGGAAATACCATAGACATAAGCACCACCATCATTCGCTCCAAAACATGAAACGTCTCTTAAGCTATCTGCTTCCCACATTGCCGTTACTTCATTTTCACCAAGTCCAACCGTTACAACCGTGTCGAGTGTACAGCCAAATTCATCTGTTACAATAAGAATGTAATCAATACCGCCTGAGAGGTCTTCAAAAACACCACTATCTTGAGGATCAACATAGCCTACTAATTCGTATGTCCAGTCTGGATTGTCTGGGTCAACAAGTATTGATCCTAATGTAGCATCCGGAACTCCTGGACAATCAACTGCGTCGATAACCGTAATGTCATCCAATATAACCTCGCCAAACTCGATTAAAACAGAGTCAATTGCAAAACCACATCCATCCCAAACGGTCAAAACTTGATAACCTTCTTCATCTGGTGTAATGGTTATGTCTTCAGTGATGTCTCCAGAAGGGTCCCAATCATAAGTAACTTCAGCGGGATCATATGGATCGACAACAGTGGCGT
This sequence comes from Crocinitomix sp., assembly GCA_030836155.1. GTDB lineage: Bacteria > Bacteroidota > Bacteroidia > Flavobacteriales_D > Crocinitomicaceae > Crocinitomix. Next base: position 27,937 of record JAURQI010000043.1, on the reverse strand, counting down.
CTATAAAGACCTCACTGCCCGGACAAATAGTAAATTCTGTTTCAGCAAAGGTGATGGAAACATCCGAAGCAGGATCGTAAACAACATCGACGGTGCCTGTTGCGGTCTCACCACAAACATCCGTTATTTCAACGGTATAAGTTGTGGTTCCTTCAATATCTCCTGGTACCCATTCCTCGACTTCTGTTCCACCGGAACTCCAATCAATATCTAATGGGTCAACACCAGTTGTTTCAAATGTAATCATGACCGAATCTTCGGCACATTCAATTAAAATGTCCTCCGTGGTCACTTCAATTTCGTAGGGATCTATAATTGCGATCGTTGCATCCGATGTGATGGTATCACCACATTCGTTGATGATTTCTACTGTGATAATGACGTCTTCAGTTCCTTCAACAATTCCATCATCTTCAGGTACGATCCATTTTTTTACGGTATCAACACCGATTTCAAACGTGAACGTTTCGTCTAAAAGAGGATAGTCGACCCCGTTTGTGGCTGTACCGCCAATGGTATAATCAACAGTTAATTCAACCGTGTCCGATTCCTCTGGTCGTATGAAGCACACTTGCGCAGAATCACAACCTTCAATTAAAGCATCTTCTCCTAAAACAGAGGCAATCTCTACGGTAACTCCATTGGATGAGAATGAACTTGCTTCTAGAAATACGCCTGAATCAAGCGCCGTGTCTCCAGCATCTCCAATAGCAATTTTGATATGATATGTTTCGCCGCATTCCACAGATGCTCTTGCTGTAAGTACGGTTGTGTGACCGTCGTATTGAACTGATGTCCCACCGTCATTATTCACATAAAACTCCGGAAAATCCTCGTCATTAAGGTTGTCAATCGTTACTGGGATAGCTGTGCCTGGAATGGTGGCGATATTCTCTGCGCCAAATTCATACGGACCTGTAAAACCTGGTCCACTGATAAAGAATCCAAATACATCGTTAAATCCAGCGTCGACGAATTCTAGGTATTCTTCAGAACCAAAAATATAGTTGAAAACAACAGAGTCACCTGATGGAATAAAGTCAAATTCTAAAACAGCTTCGTTATTAATGGTAGCGGTTCCAATGGCATCCAAATCAATATCGTTTGGATCAACTGCAACACCGTCATTGTCTGTTGCTCCACCGGTATCGTTAGGTCCTTCCGCTAATCGGACGTTTCCAGAAGCTAGAATGACACCTTCTCCTAGTGGGAAATCTGTTCCTGATGCATCAAAGTACCCAGCCATGGCTTGCACAGCTCCTGCTAGAGGCACAGAATGATTAAACTCAACATTAGAAATAATAACACCCGCGCCTACAAGAACGTCATTAACAAGTTCTTCTGGCGTTTGAGTATTGGTTACAATGATTTGAGCATGCCCTTGATTTGCAAATAATGCAAAAGCAAATAGAGCAGCGAACTTAAAAAATCGCATAGTATGATGGAATTTAATTTTTAACATAGTCATATGATAGACTCGAGGTTGTCCCAAATTGTTGCACAAAGTTCTTTATTTTTTTATGAAATCGACTCAACTGATCTAATAAAGTATTGCTAACTTTGTGTTCCTATCAAAAAAACTACATGATAAACGAATATATCCAAGCAAATAAGGACAGATTTCTAGACGAACTTATTGAATTATTAAAAATTCCTTCTGTTAGTGCAGATCCTGCCTATAAGGATGATGTGAAGAATGCTGCAGACTTCTTAAAAGAACAATTTGTAAAAATGGGTGTAGACCGAGTTGAGGTCATGCCTACTGCCGGTCATCCGGTTGTATACGCGGAGAAGATTATTGATGAAAATTTACCAACTGTTTTGGTTTATGGTCATTATGATGTTCAACCCGCTGACCCTATTGAATTATGGGAGTCTGGACCGTTTGAGCCAGTCGTTAAAAAAACAGAAATACACCCTGAAGGTGCAATTTTTGCAAGAGGTGCTTGTGATGATAAAGGGCAGATGTTTATGCATCTAAAGGCTTTTGAAGCCATGCTTGCAACAGATACGCTGGCTTGTAATGCAAAATTTATAATCGAGGGTGAGGAAGAAGTAGGGTCTGAGAATTTGGAGCCGTTCATTAGAGATTATAAAGACATGCTGAAGGCAGATGTTATCCTTGTTTCTGATACAGGAATGCTCGCAAAGGATGTCCCTTCAATCACTACTGGTTTAAGAGGTTTAAGTTATGTAGAGGTAGAGGTCGTTGGTCCAAATAGAGATTTACACTCTGGTTTATATGGAGGCGCGGTTGCTAACCCAATCAATGTGCTATCGAATATGATTGCTTCATTACAAGACGAAAACAAGCATATTACGATTCCAGGCTTCTATGATGATGTGCTCGAAATTTCAGCCGAAGAACGTGCTGAGATGGCGAAGGCGCCTTTTTCAGAAGAAGCGTATTGTAAAGCCATTGACATTAGACAATCTGAAGGGGAAGCAAGTTTCTCAACTATGGAACGAGCTACAATTCGCCCAACATTAGATGTTAATGGTATATGGGGTGGTTATATTGGAGAAGGAGCAAAAACGGTGTTGCCTTCTGTTGCACATGCAAAAATTTCAATGCGATTGGTTCCCAATCAGGATCCAGCTAAAATCACTAAACTCTTTCAAGATCATTTTGAATCAATTGCGCCGGATTCAGTTCGCGTGAAGGTAACTCCGCATCATGGAGGTGAGCCTGCTTTAACGCCTATAGATTCAGATGAATATCGAGCGGCGAGTCTGGCAATGGAAGAAAGTTTTGGAAAAAAACCGATTCCAGTGAGAAGCGGAGGCTCCATTCCAATCATAGCTATGTTTGAGCGTGAGCTTGGATTAAAGTCCATATTATTAGGTTTTGGCTTAGACTCTGATGCGATTCATTCACCGAATGAGCATTATGGTATTTATAATTATTACAAAGGAATTGAAACTATTCTATTGTATTATAAGCATTATAGTCAGATCAAGAAATAATGAAAACGCCAATACTTTCTCTTTTCCTGTTTTTTGCCACTTACGCAAATGCTGGATTTTGGTATAAAGATCTTGAGTTTTTCGCCATGGAGAATTTTTCAGTCGAAAAAAAAGATGGTAATTTTCACATTGGCTTTGACTATATCATTGAAAACCCAAATTGGTATGCGATCGTAATCAAACCATCTATGCTGCGACTAGAAGTGGCAGGAACAGATTGTGGTTTGGTCAAAATCGAAGAAAAAATTCGTCTCAAACGAAAAACCAAAGCAAGTTACCCTTTTGTCTTAAAGGGAGATGGGTCTAAGTTTGTTAAGAGTGCCTTTTCTTCCATTTGGTCCTTGATGAAAGGAGATGGCATCGATTTTACCTTGAAAGGGAAACTCAAAGCAGGAGTGGCTGTCTTTAAAATGCGCTGGAAAATGGACTATACCTACAGTATGTCTTTTGAAGAATTTCTTTCACTTTTCTAGCTATTGACTGTTAATATCTTTCCAGTATTAGACTGTTTCAAGCACTATACTTTTTTTACATTCGTTTAATGAATGAGGGGCTTGTTTTGCTGCTCCATTAGGATTCTAAGCATATGAAAAAGAAAATTGCTATTGTATACGGAGGTTATTCTTCAGAATACAAAATCTCGGAAAAAAGCGCCAGAACAATTTACGACGCGCTGGATAGAGAGCTTTATGAACCTTTTATGGTTGAGGTCTCAAGAAAGAGTTGGCATGTCGTTTTAAAAGGTGGAAGTGTCTCACCCATTGATAAGAATAAATTTACATTTCTTTGGAATGAAGTGGAGACCAATTTTGACCTTATCATTATTACCATCCACGGAACACCTGGAGAAGATGGTCGCTTGCAGTCCTATTTTGATATGTTGCAGATGCCTTATATCAATTCGCCAGTCTTTGGCTCGGCATTAACTTATAATAAATGGGCTTGCAATAGTTTTTTGAGAGCTTTCGGAATCGCTACATCTAAGGCTATACTGATTCGTAAAGGTGAATCCCCAAACCCAATAGAGATTGCAGATGAAATAGGTTTCCCGTGCTTTATTAAACCAAATGGTGCAGGATCAAGTTTTGGAATATCTAAGGTCAAAACATTAATGGAGATGCCTGAGGCCATTGCCAAAGCTTTTGAAGAGGACGATGAAGTGGTTGTAGAGGCGGCAGTCCTTGGCAGGGAAATAACCTGTGGTCTATATGCTACGAAAAACGAACTCGTCGCTTTGCCTACCACCGAAATCATTTCTCATAACGAGTTTTTTGACTATGGCGCAAAATACAATGGCGAATCCGCAGAGATCACTCCAGCAGATATTAGTGATGAGCTGGCAAAAAGGATTCAGGACACTTCAAAAGCAATTTATAGAAGACTGGGCTTGAAAGGTCTTGCAAGAATTGATTTTATAGTGAAAGAAGATGAAACACCAGTTTTAATTGAGGTCAATACAAATCCAGGTATGTCAGAGCAAAGTATAGTTCCGCAGCAAATTATCGCGTCAGGAAAAGAGTTAAAAAACGTACTCACAGAAATCATTGACACGTTGGGCTAATCCCTTTTACAACGAAAGTTTTATTTCGTACATTTGTGCGCAATGAAACAACTCAACCTTCTTATATTCGCCCTATTGACTGGTGCCATGGCATTTGGTCAAACCTATTTACCCAACCGTTATCAAGAACAGGTTTATCCAGAGGTGGTCAGTTTAACCGATGTCAAGTACGGAGAAGCACCGCAATGGATTTGGCCTTATTGGGATATTGATTTAAATCTGGATGTCTACATGCCTGATGGCGACGATAATCCCAAAAGACCTCTAATCATTTTTGCACATTCTGGTGGATTTATTAATGGTTCGAAAGATGTGGATAATATGGTCGCTATTTGCGATAGTTTCGCTCAAAAAGGTTATGTCACGGCTTCACTTGATTATCGAAAAGGATTTGATCCGCTTGATGGAGAAAGTGCAGAAAGAGCAGTTTATAGAGGTGTTCAAGATGGTAAGGCTGCGGTTCGCTATTTTAAACAAAACGCTAGTTTATACGATATAGATACAAATTATATCTTCTTTGGAGGGATGTCTGCGGGTGGTTTTATTGCTTTGCACGTAGCTTATATGGACAAAGAGGCAGAACGACCAGAAAGCACTTATGGTGGTGGTTTGGTAAATGATTTGGAATGTTTAGATTGTGCAGGTAATGATTATGATCACAGCTCGGAAGTTATGGCGATTTTAGATTATTGGGGCGCGGTCAACGACACAACAATCATCGAAGAGGATAATATACCTGCTCTAGTGATGCATGGTGAAAACGATGAAACAGTTCCTTTTGAATACGGCCATCCATTTGGTTTGTTTACGCTACCCGAAACGTACGGAGGCTTGCCGATTTCAGAAAGAATGGATAACATCGGTATTCAATATGAGTTTTACACTTCTGAAGGTGAATTGCATATGTTGGATGGTTCGGATAATGGAACCTTTGAAGGAGCTGCTCCGAATAGTTTCTGGAGTGACACCCTTTTACCCAACACGACAACATTTCTTTATGAATTGATCAAACCAAGAACAGAGCGTATTTCAGAAGAGGAGCAAGCGGCTTGTTTTGGAAGTACATTAAGTTTTATGGTCAGTGATTCTGCTACATCGCATTACGTCTGGTCTTATGCTGAAGAAGGAATTGAACTCGTTTCTGATGATAATTCCGGAACACTGACGCTTATGTTTACCGAGGCGGGTGATTATGAAATTCATGTTGTCGAATACAATAAAATACTATGTCCTGGTGATACCATTTCATTCTTTGTTTCAATATCAGAAGAGATTGTGGCTGATTTTTATGAAGTTATAACCGATGTTAACACCGTAGAATTTGTAAATGAGTCAACTGGTGGTTCTGATTATTTTTGGGATTTTGATGACGGAACAACCTCCATCGAATTCTCTACAACACATATATATGCCGATAACGGTTCATACAATGTATCGCTGGAAGTCACGAATGATATTGATTGCGCTCAAACATTCGAAAAGAATGTAGGAATTGTTGGTCTCGGTTTGCTAACCGCTGAAACGAAGATTAGCGTTTATCCCAATCCTGCAACTGATGTGCTTAATATTCAATCAGATGAAGACTTATTAAACCTAACTTTAATAGATGCTACTGGAAAAGTTGTGTATAGCCGATCACATACACTTAAAGCTAATGAATCATTGCAAATTAACGTGGCTGACTTAGCGCAAGGTGTTTATTTATTGACAGCAGTTTCAGCAGATGATCAGACCCATATAATTAAGGTTTTACGTTAATTCGTTTCTTACTAAATAGATGAGTTAAGTATTCATCATTTTAGACGTAAGACACTTCGTTTTGTATAAAATATCTCCTTAAGGATTGATCAAAAATAACTACCTTTAAGGCTATTATTTGCCCCAAGTTTATAGACAATAACAGAAAAATTATAGAATGAAAACGTATCAAAATTACGCATACGGAGAGTGGGTTAGTGGAGAAGGTTCAGAGACAGATTTATTTCATGCCATTACAGGCGAACAGATAGGAATATGTTCATCAGCGGGCTTAGATTACGCCAAGATCATGGATTACGCTCGCGAAAAAGGAGGTCGAACATTACGGAAAATGACTTTTCCGCAGCGTGGTTTGATGCTTAAAGAGTTGGCATTATTTCTTCTGAAGAATAAGCGAAAATATTATGAGTTAAGTGCAGCGACAGGCGCTACTCGCGTTGATTCTTGGATAGATATTGAAGGTGGAATCGGAAACTTGTTTGCGAATGCATCTTTGAGACGACAATTTCCAGATTTACCTTATTATGTAGATGGAGATGCCGTTCCGCTCTCAAAAGGAGGATCTTTTATTGGGCACCATATCATGGTCCCAAAAGAAGGGGTGGCAATACATATCAATGCTTTTAATTTCCCGATTTGGGGTATGCTTGAAAAGATTGCTGTAAACTTATTGGCTGGTGTTCCTGCTGTCGTTAAACCCTCAGAGTACACGTGCTATTTAACAGAATTAATGGTGCGTGACATTATTGATTCTAAAATTCTGCCTGAAGGCGCTCTTCAATTAGTTGTCGGTTTAGGTAGAGGTATTTTAGATCACGTTACGAATGAAGATATCGTCACATTTACCGGTTCAGCAGCGACCGGCAAAGTATTGAAAAATTTACCGAGTATTGTTGATAATTCTGTGCCATTTAATTTAGAGGCGGACTCACTAAACGCGGCTATTTTGGGTAAAGATGCTATGCCAGGAACTCCTGAATTTGATATTTTTATAAAAGAAGTTCAGCGAGAAATCACCGTCAAAGCAGGTCAAAAATGTACGGCAGTAAGACGGATTATCGTTCCTGAAGAATTGATGGATGATGTTCAAGGTGCCCTGGCCAAGCGTTTAGCCAAAAACACGATAGGAGACCCTGCAGATAAGTCAGTTCGAATGGGGTCTCTGGCAACTAAACTACAAGTTGAGCGCGTTCGTGCAAATGTGGAATTATTGATGGAGGAACAAGATATCGTTATCGGTGATCTTGATCAATTTGATGTGATAGGTGCAAACAAAGAAGCTGGAGCATTCTTCTCGCCAATTGTATTTAGAAATGAAGACCCGCACAATAAGGTAGGGGTTCATAATATTGAATGTTTTGGACCTGTATCTACTTTGATGCCATATAAGGATATTGAAGATGCAGTTACAATCGCTAAAAAAGGAAAAGGATCTTTGGTCTCTTCAATTATTACGGCTGATGATTCAATTGCAACAGATTATGTGATTAATGCGGCATCTATGCATGGACGTATTTTGGTGTTAAATGAGCGTTGTGCTAGTGAAAGTACTGGTCATGGTTCTCCGATGCCTATGTTGACTCATGGCGGCCCGGGTCGTGCAGGGGGTGGTGAAGAGATGGGTGGAAAAAGAGGTGTCTTGCATTATATGCAAAGAACAGCGATTCAAGGTCATCCGCAAACCATAACGGCATTAACGAAGCAATTCCAAATCGGAGCAGATCAACCAGAAGCAAATCCACATGTTTTCCGAAAGCATTTTGAAGAATTGACTGTCGGAGAAACCGTATTTACACATAAGCACACAGTAACAGAAACAGATATTGTGAATTTTGCTAATGTTAGTGGGGATAACTTCTATGCACATATGGATGTCACTTCATTGGATGAAACGATTTTTGAACAACGTGTAGCTCATGGTTATTTTCTGTTGTCAAAAGCAGCAGGTTTGTTTGTTGAACCGAAGAAAGGGCCAGTGCTTCTAAACTATGGAATTGATGAATGTCGATTTACTAAACCTGTATACCCCGGTACAACAATCGGAGTGCGTTTCACAGTTAAGGAGAAAATAGATCAAGAGAAAAGAAATGATGCCGATATCGCCAAAGGAATCGTCAAATTTTTAGTTGATATTTATGACGAAACAGGTGAGACGGTGGGTATAGCAACCATTTTGACAATGGTAAAAAAACGCGATCAAAGTAAATAATAAAACTACTCATCACTAACAACAAATAAAAAAAACATGAGCGCAATAAATCAAGGACACGTTAATTTTGAAATTAATGATAGCGGTATTGCTACCATTGAATTTGGGCACCCGTTAAGCAATTCTTTACCTGGTAAAATTTTAAATAAACTAGCTAAAACGATTACCGATGTTGGCGCAAAAAACGAAGTAAAAGTCATTGTTTTGAAATCTACTGGTGAGCGCGCTTTTTGCGCAGGAGCAAGTTTTGACGAGTTAATTTCCATTAATGATTTGGCTACAGGAAAAGTATTCTTCTCTGGTTTTGCAAGCGTTATAAATGCTTGCCGGAAATGTCCAAAATTGATTATTGGACGTGTGCAAGGCAAGGCAGTTGGAGGTGGAGTTGGAGTGGCTTCAGCGGTAGATTATTGTTTGGCAACCAAACATTCAGCAGTAAAGCTTTCTGAATTGGCTGTTGGTATTGGTCCATTTGTCGTAGGTCCTGCTGTTCAAAGGAAAATAGGAATGTCTGCTATGTCACAATTAGCAATTAATGCCACTGAATGGAGGTCGGCTGATTGGGCACGTGAAAAAGGGCTTTATGCAGAGATTTTTGATTCTGTAGATGAACTCGATGCAGGAGTTGAGGCATTGGCCAATAAATTGGCAGGTTCAAATCCAGAAGCTATGCGCCTTTTAAAGGAAATCTTTTGGGAAGGAACTGAAAACTGGGATAACTTGCTTAAAGTACGCGCTGCAATGAGCGGTGAATTGGTCCTGTCGGATTTCACTAAGAATGCGATTAACGCATTCAAAAAGAAATAATTCAAGACTTTGGCCTCTATTAGGAAGTACCTGAGAACGATCAGTAATCAACAACTATTTACGTTGATCATTTTAATTGAAGTGGGTTGGTTATTAATAGCTGGGGTCACCATTATTCTCGATAAATCACAGTTCATAAACTTCTTAGTTATTGTAGGGGTTTTTAATCTGCTTACATTAATTGCTGTTTTGACCATACTTAAGCAAAAAAGAAAGGATCATGTGCTTATTGATCAACCTGATGATCCAGTTGCAGAGCCCAATCGAGATGCTTGGGAGCAAACTACTATTGGATATTACATGGTGTCGAATCTTGCCCTAATGATTGTTTTTTTAATAATTGTATTTATCATGGATGGTAAACTACATTGGGTTCTTTAGTTCTGAGCAAAACATTATACGATTCAGGATGTTTACAAGTTGAGTATTATATATCTTTGTTACCAATTATGACAGATCAAAATATTACACTAGATAAAGTTAAAGAGGCCTTAAAAAAGGTTATTGAACCGGATCTTAAAAAGGATATTATCACCTTAGATTTGGTTTCTGATATTAAAGTAGATAACAATCAAATAAGTTTTGAAGTAAAAGTCTACAATCCGGCAATGCATGCTAAAAAACGGATGCAAGAAGCATTAGAGTTTGCCTTGGAAAGAGCATTTGGAAAGGATGTTGAAGCAAATGTTTCTTTAGTTCCTTTGCCCAAAGAGAAAGAGCCTGAGGTACGCGCGATCTTGTCCGACGTGAAGCATATTATTGCTGTAGCGAGTGGTAAAGGTGGAGTTGGAAAATCAACAGTAACGGCGAACCTAGCAGCTGGTTTGGCGAAACAAGGTTATAAAGTAGGTTTAGTTGATGCTGATATTTATGGTCCTTCAATGCCAACAATGTTTGATGTAGTTGGACAGCGTCCGACAGGAATTGAAAAGGATGGTAAAACATTAATCGAACCGATCACCTCTTATGGGGTTAAAATTTTATCAATAGGGTTTTTCTCAGACCCTGATCAGGCTGTTGTATGGAGAGGGCCAATGGCGACGAAGGCGCTAAATCAAATGTTTAAGGATGCCGATTGGGGTGAATTGGATTATATGATTGTGGATCTTCCTCCCGGAACGGGTGATGTTCATTTAACTTTGGTTCAGAATGTTCCTTTAAGCGGTGTTGTCATTGTAAGTACTCCACAAGAGGTCGCTTTGGCAGATGCAAGAAAAGGAATTAATATGTTCCGTATGGACTCATTGAAAGTACCTGTATTGGGTGTGGTTGAGAATATGGCCTATTTTACACCTGAAGAGCTGCCAGATAATAAATACTATATTTTTGGTAGAGACGGAGCAAAGAACTTGGCTGAACAAATGAAGGTGCCTTTATTGGCGCAATTGCCGCTAATCGAAAGTGTAAGGGAAGCAGGAGATGTGGGAAGACCAGCAGTTTTACAGGATAATACGGTTTCTTCACGTGTATTTGATGAATTTGTTCGTAAATTTGTGGAACAGATTGAAAAAGAATAACATGGAAGCTCAGGAAAAGATAGAAATCGCATTACAATCAATTAGACCTTTTCTACAAAAGGACGGTGGTGATGTGGAGTTTGTTGAGTTGACCGATGATCAGGTTGTTCGGGTGAAACTGATCGGTGCCTGTGAAACTTGCGCTATGAGTCACATGACACTGAAGGCCGGAATTGAAGAGTCGATCAAAAATGCTATTCCTGAAATCATTCGCGTTGAAGCAGTTTAATATGATGACGCTCATTTTTTCAATGAACAAATCTCAGTTCTGAGATGTTATTTATTCCTTATTTTTGCAGCCATTAGACTAAAAGCAGAAATGTTGATTTTTTATTGATAATCACAATGATAGAAACAGATATTATAATCATAGGAGCCGGACCAGTTGGATTATTTACGGTTTTCGAAGCAGGTTTATTAAAATTAAGGTGTCATTTAATTGATAGCTTACCACAACCGGGCGGGCAATTAACAGAGATTTATCCAAAAAAACCGATCTACGACATACCAGGTTATCCAACGGTGGATGCTGGAGAGTTGATTGATAAATTAATGGAGCAAATCGAGCCTTTTAAACCGGAGTTTACACTCGGTGAGTCGGCAGCAACGATTGACGAAACAGAAGACGATCAATTTATCGTTACAACCAATAAAGGTACGCAGCATAAAGCTCCGATTGTAATGATTGCTGGTGGACTAGGTGTGTTCCAACCGCGTAAACCACCTATTGAAAATTTAGAGAGTTACGAAGATAAAGGAGTTGAATACATCATTAAAGACCCAGCCTTTTACCAAGATAAAAAAGTAGTTATTGCAGGAGGAGGTGATTCGGCTCTCGATTGGTCAATCTATCTGGTCAAAAATAATATTGCTTCTGAAGTGTCATTGGTACACAGAAGAACTTCGTTTAGAGGCCATTTAGACTCTGTTCAGCAAGTGATGGATTTAGCTGAAAGTGGTCAGATTAATTTAATTACCGAAGCGGAAGTTGTGGGCATAGGAGGAGATGGAAAGGTCGAGCATGTGACCATCAAACATAAGACAGAAGGCGAATTTCAAAAAGAAACTGATCATTTTGTACCATTATTTGGTTTAAAGCCAACCCTTGGTCCAATTGGAGAGTGGGGTTTAGAGATTGAAAAGAACGCTATAAAAGTCGACACACGGGATTATTCTACAAACCGACCTGGTATTTATGCCGTAGGTGATGTCAACACTTATGAAGGTAAATTAAAATTGATTCTTTGTGGATTCCATGAAGGAACAATTGCTGTTCAATCTGCTTTTGCGCGTATCCATCCCGATAAAAAGAATGTCTTGAAATATACCACAGTGAATGGTGTGAATGGATTTTAATTTCTACGACTAAAAACGTATACGCTAACTATTACAGATGCAAATGGCTGTGTAGTGGAGTTTACCTTTGTAGTAGGGAGTCAATTGAGTTTAGAAGATTTAGGAATTGACCTCTTTGTCATCTATCCAAATCCGGCAAATCATCAATTAACGATTTCAAATAAAAGCGGTCTTACGATTGAAGAAATCCGACTTTATAATGCTGCTGGACAACTGGTGTATGATCAAGTACCGGAACTATATCAAGACCAAACCTTGGATGTCTCCATTTATGCAAATGGACTGTATTATTTGGTGTTGAATGTGGAAGGTACCTACGCCAAAACGAAGGTTATGATTAAACATTAAATCAATTATTCCTTATAGATTAAAAGCGTCGGACTCTCAAATAGAGTAGGCGCTTTTTTGTTTTTGGATCATCATTTCAATTGAAGTATTCATTAAATCGTGAATTTCAACTAAATTTGCGCAAAATTAAATGGCATGGCAGAGAATATGATTACCGTACACATAATTGATCGTGAAGGTGTAAAACACGATTTAGAGGCTCCAACGGATATGAATATGAATATCATGGAAGTATGTCGTTCATATGAATTGCCGGTTGAAGGTCGTTGTGGTGGAATGGCGATGTGTGCTACTTGTCAATGTTATTTAGAATCAGACACTGAACTTCCTGAACAGTCTGACTCAGAATTAGATATGCTAGATGAAGCTTTCTTTGTTGAAGATAATAGTCGTTTAGGATGTCAAATTCAAATCTCAGATGAAATTGACGGTATCGTTCTACGTCTCGCTCCCGAAGGGAATTAACAGCGATTAGATATTCTTTTTTTAGTATTTGGAGGCATCCAACGAACAATTGGTTTCGTCTGTGGTTTAAATAAGTACAAACAGCTTCCATGAAAAAAACAACGATACTCTTTTGTGTCTACTTTTTGGCTGCCTTAACTTCTTACACACAAACGGCAGTTAACTTATTTAATGAGGCAGATGAAACTGTCAAAGACGAACTGGATCTCAACCTAATTGATTCCTATTCCCTGTTGACCATAAATGAGTCAGCATGGGAGGAGGTTCTTGATAGTCATCCATCTAGGATTACGTTAAACATTCCGTTCGGCGATACGGAACTGTCATTAATTTTGCGCAAAAAAGAGCTTTATCGCGACGATTTTAAAGTCAGAACGGCATCAGGAGATACGCTTCTTTGGCAAGAAATATCTCGAAGTGTTTATTATCAAGGAACATTCACTGGACATGCTGGTTCTCATTTTTCCTTGAGTGTACTAAATAACGAGGTGATTGGGGTTGGTTCTATCCCAGCATATGGAGATCTAAATTTAGGACAGTTAGAAGAAGCCGATTATTATGTTCTTTACGCTGAAAGTGCGCTTGATGGAGTGAATGATTTTCATTGCGAAACAACTGAAGAACCAACTGTCCCTTATAACCCGAGGGTAGATGGTGCGTCCGAGGATCGCCGCGTTTGGTCGGCTTGCTCAGGGATGTATTTTGAAGTGGATTATGATATCTATCTAGATAAAGGCGGTTTGGTTGAAGCAACAGACTATATCACAGCACTTTTTAACGAAGTTGCTTATCTCTTTGAATTGGCAGACATGGGTATCTTTTTAGAGGATATGCTAGTTTGGGATATCGAAAGCCCTTATTATGAAATTGGTGATACCGGCGTTTTATTGGATTTATTCGGTAGTACTACCACCGAATGGGATGGTGATTTAGGTCATTTTGTAAATTACGCCGCTGGTGGAGGCTTAGCATGGGTTGATGTTTTTTGTCATCCGAACCAAGCGCTAAAAAAAGCAGTCAGTGGTATTGCACCAACATTTGCTGAAGTGCCTGTCTATTCTTGGTCAGTTGAGGTAATTTCGCATGAGATGGGGCACAATTTTGGATCACCACACACGCATGCTTGTTTTTGGAATGGGGATGATACAGCCATTGATGGTTGTGGTCCTGAAGCCGGTTTTCCAGAAGGTTGTGATGCATTTATACCACCGTTAGGAGGGACTGTGATGAGTTATTGTCATTTATTGCCTGTTGGTATTAATCTTGGTTTTGGGTTCGGACTTCAACCGGGTACGCATATTCGTAACCGAATGGCAGATTCAGATTGTTTAGTCGGTTGTGATTTAACGATAATGGATGTTGAAGTATTAAGTGGAAGTATTTCATCAACATGTGAAAACGGTCCGATATCCATGTCATTTGGATTCACCAATAATGGAAATGAAGATTTAACGGGTTTCAGAGCCGAGCTTTATATCGATGGTGAACTGTATAATTTTTATGATTGGGGTGGATTGGTGCTAGAAGAGGATACAACTGCTTTTACATATCCTGAGTTTTCTTTGCCTGCTGGATCGTACACGATTGTCATGGTTGTGACTTCTCCAAATGGATATGTAGATGATAACGAAGCAGATAATACCTTCACTTTTAACATTGATGTAACACCTTATCCTGAAGCGGATTTTTTTGCCACGCCAGATGAACTAAGTTCGTTAAATGCTGCGACAAAAATGGAGAATTTAACAACTGGAGCTGCTACTTATAGGTGGGATTTTGGTGATGGTTCTGAAGAAAGTATGGCAACCAATCCAGAGCATACTTATCCTTTTGAAAAAGGCGGAAATTATCGCATTACGTTGATTGCACGATCAGAGGTTGGTTGTCAAGATACGGCCTATAATACGGTTTACGTCAAAGGGGAGAATATCTTTTATATAGAAAACGCCTTTACTCCAGATGGTGATTTATTCAATGAAACTTTCCGGCCGGTATTTTCTGCGGGATTAGATATTTATGATTATCATTTAGTCATCTACAATAGATGGGGAGAAATCGTTTTTGAATCTTATGATGCTACGATGGGTTGGAATGGGACCTATGGGGGAACGCGTCAAGCTCCAGCTGGAACCTATGTTTGGTCTATTGAGTTTGGTGACCGATCAAGCGATGAAAAACACAAGCACAACGGGCACGTGAATTTGATCAGGTAAGTTTGTTTAACGGTAATCTTCGGGGATAATACAGACCGGAATGGGCAACATTTTATGCTTATTCGCCCGGTTAAACGAACGATAAATTTTCAAGACTTCCCGTTGACGATCAGATAGATTTTCTTCAGAAACGTGTGGATCATGATCAAAAACCATTGCCCATTCTAGTTCCGGATAAGAAGCTCCTAACTGACCTTCATCCGTTCGTTCATCTTTCCATAATCCATCAGTCGGAGCTGCTTTTTGGATAGATGAAACAACGCCAAGCGTCTGGGCAATACCATAAACTTCGGTTTTCATTAGATCCGCAATTGGACTTAGGTCAACGCCTCCATCACCGTATTTGGTGTAAAATCCAACACCAAAATCTTCTACTTTGTTTCCGGTTCCAGCAACGAGTAATCCTTTCGACTGGCCAATTGCGTAAAGGGTAACCATTCTGATGCGTGATCGTGTATTTGCCATAGATAAGCCATGAATATTCGTTTCCTCAGGGAAAGCTTGACGCATGGTCTCGAAACTATCCGTTAAATTAATGGATAAGTGACTGACATTTGAATAGCGTTCTTCTAAGAAATGAATATGCTCTAAACCGCGACTGACTTCATCAGGGTTTTGATGGATATCCATCTCCAAACAAAGCACATCTAATCCTGTTCGTGCACATAAAAAAGAAGTAACGGCGGAATCAATTCCGCCGCTAATTCCTACTATAAATCCTTTCACACCCGCATTTTCAGCATAATCCTTTAGCCATTGCGTGATGTGTTCAATTACTTTTTCGTACTTCATTGATTAGAACAACAAGCCAATTTTAAGCTCAATAATGTGTTGAGGGTTGTTTCTGATGTCTAATTGAGTGTAACTGAAACCGTCAGGATCAGTAGCATTTTCGGATTTATCAACTAGGTGGCTTGAGCGTTGGTAAAGGGCGGGTGTTATTCCGTAATTGAAGCCTATTTCAGAATAAAGAAAGGTGTTCCCTGTGAAATTCCATTCTGCTCCACCGTAAATGCCGATTCCAGTTCTTACGAGAGACAAGCCTTTTTTTATTGCTGTTGGCTTCATGTTTTCCATTTTTTTTGTATACGAGTTAATTTGTTCGAAAGTCCCGTTATTAGAATCGTAATTCGCCTCGTAGCCGGTGTCATCCATTCGAATACCTGCTAAAATACTAGTACGCAAACCAAACTTACCATAATACTTAAACGGTCCAATTAGATTCGTTTGGAACTTCAAGAAAAGTGGAATGGTTACGTATTTTGCTCTGAATTTTCTGGTTTGTAATAAAAAAGCAGATGTACCCGAGAAGTCTTCAACACGACCAGACTCTTCGTCAAATTTGTGAATATCCGTATCGGTATATGCATAAAAAACATCTCCCAAAGCGGTATTTGTGGAAGGTCCATAATTTATGGAGAAAGACTCTAAATCAAACTGAATCCCTGAGGCAATTCCAATATTATCATTGAAAAAGTAATTACCACCGACACCAATGGTGAAGCCATTTCCTATACCGCTTCTTTCAATTTTTTTTGTTTGAATTTTAGTCCAGTTAAAGGTTGGTCCGAGCACCAATCCCATCTGAAATTTCTTATCTTGAGCTTGGGCACCAACACCTATTCCCGCAATTAAAAGCAACGAAAGTAACTTTTTCATAATTTTGCAATTATTAATTTTACATTTTTATACATAGCAATAATAAGAAATTATCGCCAATGAAAGACGCAATACGAGCAATAATATTAATGACTTTCGTCCTAGCGTCTTGCTCAGGCGATAAACTGGATGTGGATGTGTCATCAATCAATTACCAACCTGATTTTTACCGTTTTGATCAACGACTTTTTGAAGCAAAATCTCCAAACGATTTAGTTGAAATAAACAAAGGTTTAATTAAAGATGGTGGAGAACTGTATGAGTTTTATGTCTATGATGCACTCAGATCCGGATCGGTTTATGCTGATTCTATCAACCAATACCTGTGGTACTTTGTTAAGGATAGTATGATGCAAATGCTCTATACCGATATTCAGAATGAGTTTAGTGATATCGAAGATTTGGAGGACGTTTTTGTAGATATGTTTAAACATCAAAAACATTATCTACCTGACGAAAATTTGCCCGCTGCATTTTACATGTATAACAGCGCTTTTAGTTATGGAGTGATTTCAACAGATTCAGTTATGGGTATAGGCCTTGATATGTATTTAGGTCCTGAAAATAGAATCGTAAAAGAAGTGCGCTTTCCTTTATACATGAAGGATAAAATGCACCGCGATTATCTTCCAGTAGATGTGGCGCACAGTTGGTTGATTACGAATGTTATTGGTGAGGATCGTGGTGAGACATTTTTGTCCAGTATGATTTATTTTGGAAAATTACGATACGTAATGGAGGCAATGCTTCCAGATTTACCGAAACATAGAATTATTCGATACACGCAAGAAGAGTTTGATTTTGCCATGGCAAGTGAATACCAAATTTGGCAATATATCATTGATATGAATTGGATTTATTCCATTGATATGAAGGTGAAATTGCGTTACTTTGAAGAAGCGCCAGAAACCGTCGGTATTGAAGGTTCTCCTGGCCGAATCGGTCAGTTTATGGGGTGGCAAATGGTACGCACCTATATGGAAGAAAATGAAGACGTAACCGTCTTAGACTTGTTAAACAATACTACTGAAACTGAAATTTTAAAAGCATATAAACCACAAGAGAATGAGTGATTTAAAAAAATCGAATATCGATATTGAAGTCTTGACGAACGAAAATAATATTCCAGAAAAAATCAAGTGGACGGCTAAAGAAGGAGGGGTAGATGCAGCTTCTGCAAAAGCACTCATTTTATCTTTGTGGGATGAAAAAGATGCGACGGCAATGCGCATTGATTTATGGAATAAAGATATGACCGTTGACGAGATGAAGAAGTTTATGCATCAAACATTATTGACAATGGCAGATACGTTTGAACGGGCAACGGGTGAAAAAAACATGTCAGAGGATTTGAGAGATTATTGTCACCATTTTGCAGACAAAATGGGTATCCTTCCTCCCTTAAGTTAGTAGTCTAACGTCTCATTAATACCCGCAATATAGGATAGGATTTCTTCCTTGCCTTCTCCTGTTTCTGCAGAGGTTAAAAAGTGAGGGGGCATCTCCTCCCAGCGCTTCAGCATATCTCTTTTATAACGTGCAATCACTTTATGTTTGTCATTGCTTTTGAGTTTGTCAAATTTGGTAAACACAATCGAAAAAGGTATGCCTCTTACGCCTAACCATTCCATAAAGTCCAAATCGATCGCCTGAGCCTCATGACGGCTGTCGACTAAGACAAAAACATTGATGAGGTTTTCACGCGTTTCCATGTACCGAGAAATAAACTTTTGAAACCTATCGCGTTGTTGGTGTGGAACCTTAGCATAACCGTATCCAGGTAGATCAACCAAATACCATTCTTCATTAATTAGGAAATGATTAATGAGCTGTGTTTTGCCGGGTTTACTCGAAATTTTAGCCAAACTTTTATTGTTCGCCAACATATTAATTAAGGATGATTTCCCTACGTTCGATCGTCCAATAAAAGCATACTCCGCACGATCAGGTTCTGGACATTTCCGCACATCTGTATTACTAATAATGAATTTCGCCTGCTTTATTTCCATCCTACAAAGTTAGTGAAAAGAAGGTAAGACGAAGATGATAATGGTGCCATATCGCTGATATCTATTTAATCTATCGCCTCATAAGAAGCAACAATTCCTTTTATCAATGCTGAGCTAAAACCATTGTGCCGTTCAATTCGATATTTCCGAAGGCGGCTGAGAGAAACGGGCGTTATTCCGATATAAGTAGCAATGTCCTTCAGCTGATAATGTTGAAAAACGGCTGGCTGATTCTTTTCGAGATATTCATAGCGTTCTAAAGCGTCCATATGCAATAACATTCGTCTTCGATCAAACTCGGCCATGAACTGATGCTCAGCCATGATTCGTCCCACCCGCTCTAGCATCTGGCTCTTATTATACAGTTCTTTTAAATCACGATAGGGAAGAGCTAATAATTGGAGATCTTCAGAGGCTTCTATATTTATTTCAACCGGATGACCTGTTATGAGACTATGATAAACGCTAAACATGGAAGGGGATAAAAAGAAGTGAGTGGTTTTGTAGTCGCCTTTCACATTTTCATAATATCGAACAGCTCCAGCTTCAAGGTACCAGATGTATTTACAGACTTGTCCTTCTTGAATGAGTAAATCCCCTTTTTTAACTTCCTTTTTTTTGATGATTCCAGAAAGCAGTGTCCAGTCTTCGGCACTCAACGGATTTCCAATAATCTCTTCGATAAACGCTTTCATAAGTCTAAATTAATTAAAAATATCAGGGTTTATGAGTGTTATGATGCCCTAAGCGATTATGTTGATTCCAAAAACAAGAAAAATGATGGTCAGGATCCTTTTCCATATAGGAAGACTGGTTTTGACCATTACCTCAATTTGATTAGTCGGAGCCTTCTTTTGAAAGAATCGTGCAAGAGGGATCATAGTCGTTTTGACGATTAAATCCTCTTGATGCTCGAGTTCCAAAATTTAGTCACCAGTTTTTTCGAAACGGAGCTGCAAAAACTCTAGTCCGACGCCTGAATCTTTAAAGAATTGAGGTTTGATTAAGAATTCCTTACTTGGAATAGTTAATTTAGTTTGTGCGTCAATAACATCTAGTCTGAAATTACCAGACGATTTTGCGTACCGTGCTTCGTAAAAACAAATGGAATAAAAACCTGCCTTTTTTATGGTGAAGTTTGCTTTGCCTCTGGCAAGCGGAAATCTAAGAATCGTTTGAAAACGCATCCATCTGTAACCCCAGCTAATAGATATTAAAAGCAAGGCAACGCCAAGAAAACCAAGCGCTATTAAAATGATTTGTGTCAAAAGGGTTTAAGAATTAAAACAACCCATTAATCTCTGCATCTATTGCATGAATGATTTTACCGAGGTCATCAGCGTTTTCATGGAAGCTATTATCATCTACGTCAATCACAATTAATTTACCTTTATCATAAGTAGAGACCCATGCTTCATAACGTTCATTAAGTCGCTTCAAATAGTCTAGTCGAATACTTTCTTCATAATCACGACCACGTTGTTGAATTTGATTGACCAAGGTCGGAACGCTTGCTTTCAGATAAATCAATACATCAGGCGCAGAAATGAAAGACTCCAACAAGTTGAATAGCGAGAAATAATTTTCAAAATCACGAGTCGTCATCAAACCCATGGAATGCAGGTTCGGAGCAAAGATGTAGGCGTCTTCATAGATTGTCCTATCCTGAATCACATTATCCGTTTGTGATTTAATTTCTTGAATCTGCGTAAAACGACTATTGAGATAATAGATTTGCAGGTTGAACGACCAACGCTGCATGTCTTCGTAAAAGTCATTCAGGTAAGGGTTTTGTTCAACATCCTCAAAATGAGTATCCCAACCATAATGTTTGGCTAATAATTTTGTTAAGGTGGTTTTACCAGACCCAATATTTCCTGCTACCGCTATATGCATACTCAAGGTTTTAATTCAGCGTCATAAAAGTAGAAATAATATTGATTTAACTAAAGCCAATTTTAATTCTTTTGAAAAAAAATCAGCACCTCAATAAAAGGGCGTAATTTTGCATAATGACCAACGAAAAACGCTCCTGGCTATTACTCATCAGTTTGGCACTGATTTGGGGAAGCTCTTTTATCTTGATGGATAGAAGTATGCATCCAGTCAACCCGGAAAATCGCGTAATGGGTCCATTTCAAGTTGGTAGTTTGCGGGTTGTAATAGCGGGTTTGGCTTTAATGCCCTTTGCTTGGCGTCATCTAAAGCTACTTGGATCTAAAGATGTTGGATGGCTAATTCTTGTTGGTGTTTGCGGAAATTTTTTGCCAGCCTTTCTATTTACGCTAGCCGAAACCCGCATTGCTCCATCCTTAGCAGGAATTTTAAATATGGGTACTTCTTTTTTTGTAGTCCTTATTGGTGTGGTAATTTATCATGCTAAACCAACTTGGAAACAATTATTAGGAATGGCAATTGGTGCGATAGGCTTATATGGCGTCTTAAATGCAAAGCTGGCTTTTGAATGGGAGGATGTTCAATTCGCGCTATTCGTATTATTAGCAACGCTTTGTTATGCGATTAGTTTAACAACGATTAAGTTTAAATTATCGGCTGTTAAACCACACGTGATTACTTCATTATCTTTCTTTGTTATTTTCTTTCCCGGCTTAATTGTTGCGCTCAGTGTTGATGCTTTTCAACCTATTTTACACCATCCTGATGGTTTAAAATCGCTCTCATATCTCTCTGTTTTGAGTATTGTGGGAACCGCTTTTGCGGTTTTTATTTTTACAAAACTGGTAAGCATCGCAAATCATATTTTCGCTTCGGCAGTAACGTACTTAATTCCTGTAGTAGCCGTAATTATTGGGTTTTTCACTGAAGCTAAATTTGAAATGGCTGCGGTAATTTGGATGGTTGTTATCCTTGGAGGAGTTTATTTGATGAACAAAAAAGGAAAAACTGCCGTAAATAAGGATCAGGAATAGTGATTGTTTAAAATTAAATCGCTACTTTTGTCGTCCGATTTAAAAATTAATAGAAAATTTGTTATGTACGCAATTGTAGAAATAGCAGGCCAACAATTTAAAGTTGAAAAAGACCAGCAGATTTTCGTTCATAGATTGAAAGAAGAAGAAGGATCAAAAGTTGATTTTGATAACGTTCTTCTAATCGATAATGACGGAAAAGTAAATGTGGGCGCCCCAGCTATCAAAGGAGCAAAAGTCTCTGCTTCAGTCGTAAGACACGTAAAAGGAGATAAAGTAATCGTTTTCAAGAAGAAAAGAAGAAAAGGTTACAAAAAGAAAAATGGTCACAGACAGTATTTGACTGAGATCAAGATCGAAAACATTAAAGGTTAAGAACTGAAAATTTCTCTCGAGAAATTTAAATACATAAAATTATGGCACATAAGAAAGGAGTCGGATCTTCGAAGAACGGTAGAGAGTCAGAATCGAAACGCCTAGGGGTTAAAATCTTTGGTGGTCAAGCGGCAATCGCTGGGAACATCATTGTGAGACAAAGAGGTACAAAGCATCACCCTGGTGATAATGTAGGAATGGGAAAAGACCATACCTTATTCGCCTTAACGGATGGTTTAGTGAAATTCATCAAAAAAGGAAATAATAGATCTTTTGTTTCAATTGTTCCTTTTGAAGAGGATGTAACATTGACAGAAAAAGCACCTAAAGCGAAAGCAGCAGCTCCAAAAGCAGCTCCTAAGGCTGAAGCTCCTAAAGCTGAAGTTAAAGAAGAGGCTCCAGCTAAAGCAGAAGCTCCAGCGGCTGATTCAAACGACATTTCTAAAATGACCGTAGTGGAATTAAAAGAAATGGCGAAGGAAAAAGGTCTTTCAGGTTATTCATCAATGAAAAAAGCAGAATTAGTTGCGGCATTGAGCGAATAATCCAAATAAAACGGATTTTAAAACTCCTTCAGCGTCGCTGCAAGGAGTTTTTTTTTGCTTTCTCCTTTTATACAGCCTACAATTTATATTTTTACAAAAAAGAATTCATCCATGTTGGAAATAGCACAAATAAGAGAGAATAAAGAAGCCATTATTGAGCGATTGAAAGTCCGTAATATGGATGCAAAGGCTCAATTGAATCGTATTTATGATTTGGACGCAAAATGGCGTAATGAAAAACAAGCGTTGGAAGCCGTTTTGGCTGAACAAAACAAGGTCTCTAAGTCAATTGGACAGCTTTTTAAGGAGGGGAAACAGGAAGAAGCACAAGCGGCAAAGGCTAGAGGATCTGAGTTAAAGGAGAAAGAGAAATCCATTGTTGATGGTGTAAACCAATTAGCGGATGAAATTCAACAATTATTATACGAAATTCCAAACGTACCACACCCCTCAGTTCCAGCTGGAAATTCTGATGAAGATAATGAGGTAATAGCACAGTCTGGAGAAATTCCGACCGTTGGCGATACCTGGAAACCACATTGGGACTTAGCAAAAGAATTTGATTTGATTGATTTTGAATTGGGTGTTAAGGTAACTGGAGCTGGATTCCCTTTTTATAAAGGAAAAGGTGCACGATTACAGCGCGCTTTAATCAACTTTTTTTTGGATGAGGCGAGAGATGCCGGATACAAAGAAATTATTCCGCCCTTTGTTGTAAACGAAGCTTCTGGTTATGGAACCGGACAATTACCAGATAAAGAAGGGCAAATGTACCATGTCACGGCTGAGGATCTTTATTTAATTCCGACTGCCGAGGTGCCCTTAACCAACATTTTTAGAGATGAAATGTTAAAGGAAGAACAACTGCCTGTTTGCTTAACGGGCTATACACCTTGTTTTCGACGGGAGGCAGGTTCATACGGTAAAGATGTACGCGGCTTAAATCGTTTGCATCAATTTGATAAGGTAGAAATTGTTCGTGTAGAACACCCTAATCAATCATATGCGGTGTTAGATCAAATGGTCGCTTATGTTCAAGGATTATTAACTAAATTAGGTTTGCCTTTTAGAATATTGCGCCTATGTGGTGGTGACCTTGGTTTTACGGCTGCTTTAACCTTTGATTTAGAAGTTTATTCTGCTGCGCAAGATAAATGGTTAGAGGTAAGTTCAATTTCCAATTTTGAAACATATCAAGCAAACCGTTTGAAATTACGTTTCAAAGATGATGATAAGAAGAAGCAATTGGCACATACCTTAAACGGGAGTGCATTGGCATTACCGCGCATATTGGCAGCGCTATTGGAGAACAACCAGGATGAAAACGGAATTAAAATTCCGGCAGTATTGGTCCCTTACACGGGATTTGACAGAATTGACTAAGAATAAAGAAGCAATCAAAATTAAATGATGAACAAGATGGTACGATTTTTTTCCGCAACTGTAGTGATGTTTTTTATAGGGATGTCGATGACTTCCTGTGATCCTGCTGATACCTATAAAGCAGAATTAACAGAAATTGATTCTTGTCTAAAAAGAATCGATACACTTGAAGCATTATTTGATGGAATAGATTTTGATACGTTACAAATAATGGTCGATCACGTTAATTCTAATGAGGCTACCATTAAAGATATATACGAGCCAGACACATTAGACCCCAGGTTTGGTCGATATGTGACAGAATCAAAGATGATTCGAAAAACTTTAACCAACTTGAGTTCTAAACAATTGAATTATGGTGATGAGCTAAATGCAGTTAAACATCAGTTTATGGATTTAGAAGAGGACATTACGAATGGTATATTAACGGATGAGCAAATAAAGGAATACCTTACCGTTGAGAAGGAAGCCTTAAAAAAAGTAGATTTAACAGTGATGGGCTTTTATGATACACAAAAGCTAGAAAAAGAACGTTATTATTATGCAGTCCCCGAAGTGGATTCGTATATTGAGAAAATAAAAACTTCGATTGAAGAAAAATAAACCATATCAAATTCTTTTAGCAGTTTTATTACTGTTTTGTGCAGGCTTCGCTTGGTCACAACCACAGGATAATGACACCAAGTTGGCAGCTCATTATTTTGGGAAAGGTGAATATGATAAAGCCGAGATTTATTACAAAAAGGCGTACAAGAAATATGAATCTCAATTGTATTTTGAGCGTTATTTTCAATGCCTTTTATACCTGCAAAAGTACGAAGAGAGTGAGAAGTTGGTTGAAAAACGAATTCGCAGAGATCCTTACACCATCGAGAATCAATTTATGTTGGCAGATGTCTATAAAGAAACTGGACGTGAAAAAGACGCCGATCAATTATATAAGAATCTCATAAAAGACCTCGAACCCATTCAAAGCAGAATAGAAAGCTTAGGAGAGTTGTTCCAGAATAAAGGAATGTATGATTACGCTTTAGAGACATTTCTTAAGGGCCGAAGTTTAATTCGAAAAGGATATCAATTTCAATTAGAATTAGCCTCGCTCTATTCCCTGCTGGATCGTCCTTCGGATATGCTAGCTGAATATTTGAATTTATTAGAATATAGCCCTGTTTACCTCCAAACAGTCCAAAAATACCTTTCACGCGCCATTGATTTTGAAACAGATAAGGAATTAGTTGAGCTCTTGCGCCAAGAGATTTTAGTGAAAGTCCAAAAATATCCGAATGAGGAGGTTTATAATGAAATGTTTATCTGGTATTATTTGCAGAAAAAAGAATTCATTGGAGCTGTCATGCAAGCTAGGGCTTTGGATCGTAAAAAAGGTGAAAAAGGGAAAAGGTTATTGGAGATCGGACAGGTTTGTCAAATGAATAAGGCGTATTCGGAAGCCATCAAGGCTTATGATTATGTAATTGAACAAGGTGATCGTTTTCCATACTATCATAAAGCATTTGAAAGTAAATTACAAGTGCAATTTGATCAGGTGACAAGTCAAGCGGCATATGAAAAATCTGAAGTTGTACAAGTAGCAGCTGATTTTGAAAAGGCACTGGATGAAATGGGAAGAAACCAAAATAGTCGCGGTTCAATGGTGCAATTGGCAAAAATTTATGCTTTCCATTTGAATGAGACCGAGAAAGGGATGGCACTCGTTAATCAGACCATGGGTTTTGCACAGAGCGGAAAGCAAGAAGCAGAACTAAAGTTATTAAAAGCAGATATCTACGTCGTGCAAAACGATATTTGGGAAGCTTCTTTATTGTATATGCAAGTTGAAAAAGCCTTTAGTGAAGAGATAATTGGTCATGAGGCAAAGTTTAAAAACGCAAAGATTTTTTATTACGATGGTGAATTCGAATATGCAAAAGCCCAACTGGATGTATTAAAAGCTTCAACCAGTAAATTGATCGCTAATGATGCCATGCAACTTTCGCTCTTATTACAAGACAATTTAGGTATGGATACTACAACAGCGCCCGTCCAATTGTTTGCTAATGCGGACTTGCTTTTGGCGCAGCACCGATATGATGAAGCTATTGTGCTGCTAGATAGCTTGGAGAGAAGATATCCATTTCATGCAATGGTTGATGAGGTGTTATTTAAAAAAGGTCAGGTCTTCGAAGAGCTTCGGAACTGGGAGATGTCCATTGATTATTATAGCCAGGTCGTTGAATCATACGCACATGATATCTTAGGCGATGATGCTGCATTTAGATTGGCCAAAATCTATGAAGAAAAATTAGGAGATCGGCAAAAAGCGGCAGAGTATTATAAAATGATATTATTCGATTTCGGAGGTAGCCTATACACCGCAGAGGCACGAGAAAAATATCGTGAAATCATTGCGGAATATAATTAACCCTTACCTTCGTATTCAATCAGCGAAATCATAATTTATGCAAGTCATATATAATGTTACCGTTTCAGTTGACATACATGTCAGCGAAGAATGGCTCAACTGGATGCAAGAACTACATATTCCTGAAGTCATGAATACAGGTATTTTCTTGGAGTCAAAAATTTCACGTGTTTTGGGGCACGAAGAGGGAGGCATAACATACGCTGTCCAATATTTATGTCCAAGCATGTCGGAATATGAGCGTTATCAGGCTGAATTTGCACTAGCATTACAAGATGACCACATGAAACGATTTGGACGTTTCACAGCTGCTTTTCGCACTTTGCTACAGGTACATAAGGATTTTAAGCATGAGCGTTAGAGCCAAAAAGCACCTCGGTCAACATTTTCTCAAGGATCTAACCGTTTGCGAGCGTATAGTTGCGCTTTTAGATGTTGAAAAAGCCAAGTTTGATGAAGTGTTAGAAGTTGGTCCTGGAATGGGCGCATTAACTCAATTCTTATTGAAGAGTGAGGCATATAAGACATCCGTTGTTGAAATTGATAAAGAATCCGTAGCTTATTTAGAAGAACATTATCCCGCATTAGAAAATGCCATTTATGATGCAGATTTTTTAAAGTCTAATCCAAAGGAAATAATGGGTTCAGAACCTTTTGCTTTGGTCGGCAATTTTCCCTACAATATTTCATCGCAAATCCTGTTTAAGGCACTTGAGCATAAACAACAAATCCCTGTGATTGTGGGTATGTTTCAAAAAGAGGTAGCGGAACGAATTGCAGAAAAGCCCGGATCAAAAAAATATGGGATCCTTAGTGTTTTATTGCAGGCCTATTATGACATTGAATACGGTTTTACGATTCCCCCAACGGCCTTTAACCCACCACCAAAAGTTGATTCGGGGGTCATTAAACTCGTCAGAAACCAAACCGAACATTTGCCATGCAATGAAAAACGGTTTGTACAAGTTGTAAAAATGGCGTTCAATCAAAGACGAAAGACGTTGCGAAATTCATTGAAGCAACTCGTCCAAGAAACAGGTTTGGATGTAACAGAACATGCCGAGCTTTTTCAATTTAGACCTGAACAATTGACAGTGGATAAATTTGTCGAATTAACCAACCTTCTGACTCCTTAAACGTTAAATTATAGGGTTATCCTTAAAATTATTATATTTATTTGTAACCGAACGATAGCATTTTATCGTACACTATGCGGATGAAGAAACGCTTGCTGACTTTGACTTTATTGATTGCTTCTGTGTGTGTCTACGGACAGGCATGGAAATCGGTGCGTCATGAAATTTACGCAGGTGTTGGAGCATCTAACTTCCTGGGTGATTTAGGAGGAGCGAAGGGAGTCGGTACACAGGTCTTTATTCCTAAGTTTTAATGAGTATGCGCGGCTTAGTATTGATG
>JAURQI010000042.1 GCA_030836155.1 Crocinitomix sp. | reverse complement strand
TGGCTTGAAATTTATTGACCATATGGTTGGTAATGTTGGGTGGAATGAAATGAATACTTGGGTAAAGTGGTATGAAGACGTAATGGGCTTTGTGAACTTCTTGTCTTTTGATGATAAGCAGATACATACAGAATATTCAGCCCTTATGAGTAAGGTGATGAGTAATGGTAATGGTCGAATCAAGTTTCCGATTAACGAACCTGCTGAAGGAAAGAAAAAGTCCCAAATTGAAGAATATCTCGATTTTTACGAAGGACCAGGTGTACAGCATATTGCTGTAGCAACGGATGATATCATAACCACGGTTTCAAAATTACGAGCACGTGGGGTTGAATTTTTATCCACGCCGCCCGAAGAGTATTACAGCGCTGTTCCTGGAAGACTCGAAGAGTATAGCCACGAACTTCTTGAAGACATTGAAACCCTGAGAAGTTTAGGTATTATGATCGATGCGGATGACGAAGGCTATTTATTACAAATCTTTACAAAGCCTGTTGAAGATCGTCCGACATTATTCTTTGAAATTATTCAACGAATGGGAGCTCGAGGTTTTGGAGCTGGTAACTTTAAAGCTTTGTTTGAATCGATTGAAAGAGAGCAAGAAAAACGAGGCACGCTTTAATTAAGGTTAACGTGCCAAGGAAATAAAAAGAGCCGCTTCGTCAATGACGAATCGGCTCTTTTAAATTTATGATCTAAGTAATTATTTTCCTACGATAGTAGAAGTAAATCCAATATTTGGATCATGTTGTTCTTCTTCTGGCGCCTTAACATCCTCCACATAGAAAGGCATTTCTAAAGCGCTGAAATCTAATTTAAATTCACCAACCTCGATTGTAACCCCTTCTTCAGATGCAGAAATGATTACAGGAGCTTCAACTGGCAATTCCTTGTCAATTATAGTTGCTGTTCCATAAACCATACCGTCTTCGTGACGATCAAATGAGAAAGACGCCGTTGCAAATTGATTTACATCAAAGAAATCAGGGCTCATTAGGTGACCTACCAATTTTTCACTCTCCTCATTGATCGAATTTAAATCAATGTTTAAGCTTGCAGCAGTTACTTCCATATCTTCACCTGTTTTAGTGATTTCAAAAGAACCATCTAGTGCTTTAACCGTACCTTGGTGATCGATTTCACCAGCATTAAAAGCCATCCAGTTTACGATTGAGCTTGCTGTATCGACTGAATAGTTTGTTACTGTTACTTCTACTTCTTCAGTTTCAACTACAGTTGAATCCGCATCAGTTACTTCTGTTTCTGCTTCTGAACCTCCACAAGCCGCAAATAACAACGGAGCAGCGATTAAAATTGGGATAATTGTTTTCTTCATTTTTAAAATTATTTGTTTAACCATGCAAATGTAAGGATTTCTTAAAAAAAGTTATACAACTTTATCATTTTTTAATTCAATCGTAATATTATCCCTATTTTTAGCCTTGAAATGAAACGCGGAGGAATCAAAGCCAAAAGAGGATTAAAAACAGCATACATTGCAACGATAGTTGGAATTGTGATGGTTTTGTTTGTGATGGGCTGTGTCTCGTGGTTTGTGTTGGGTTTAAATAATCTGAAAAATGATAATATAGAGAGTTTTGAAATCGATCTGTTTTTCGATCAATCTGTCAACACGCTTGAATTAGGCCTTATTGAAGAAGAAATTGCCACTAAAGAATATACCAGCAGTGCTTATTACCGTTCTTCACAGGAGGCATGGGAAGTTTACAAGAACGAAATTGGGGGTGACACGTCTTTAGCCGTTTTAGATTTTGAAAACCCAATCAATCAATCCGTGATTATGACCCTCAATAAGTCCTATTTCGCATTAGATAGTATGCGCTGGATTGAGCAGGAATTAATGAACGAGTATGAAGGACGCTTATTGGAAGTCTCCTATCGCCCTGAAATTTTCACAGAATATAATGAAGGCATCAAAAAAGGGGTATACTTCTTATTAATTATTGCTGCCATGCTCTTGTTTATTGCCATTGGTATGATTAATAACACCATTAGACTCGCCCTGTTTTCTAAACGCTTTTTAATAAAGACGATGCAATTAGTTGGCGCTACTCCTCGATTTATTAGACGGCCGTTTTTCTGGAATGCCGTTGGACAAGGGGTCATTTCAGGTATTATAGCTGGAATTATGGTTTTTGGAATGATATTCTTGCTATATAACTATAACCCACTATTTCTTAAAATGACAGATATTACGACCTTCTTTATGGTTATGGGAGGAATCATCTTGTTTGGTATTTTAATTACAGTTACATCCACCTATTTTGCATTGCGCAAGTATCTGCGAATTAACCTGGATAATTTATATTAATTTTGCGCTAAAGCATAAATAAGACACACAATTATGAGTCATAATAAAGAAAATTTTGTTTTTGGAACAGCTAATTATCGTTTAATTATTGGAGGATTTGCCTTGACCTTAATTGGGTTTTTACTGATGATTGGCGGAGGCTCTGAAGAGTTAAATGATTTTAATGGAGACGAACTATTCAGCACAACTCGTATCACCCTTGCTCCGCTGTTAGTTATTGCTGGATATGCTGTTGTGATCTACGGGATCATGAAAAAGAAGAAAGTCAACTAGATTAGAATGGGAATTCTTGAAGCCCTTATCTTGGGTATAGTGCAGGGATTAACAGAGTTTTTACCTGTCAGTAGTAGTGGTCATCTTGAGCTTACCAACAGTGTTCTTCAAACCGGAATTGATCCTAAAAGAAGTCTTTTAATGACGACTGTTCTGCATTTTGCGACGGCGGCGAGCACGTTGGTTATATTCAGAAAAGAAGTTACTGAAATCATAAGCGGACTTTTCCAATTCAAATGGAATGAAGCTACTCAGTTTTCAGTTAAGATTATTATTTCAATGATGCCTGCAGCATTTGTCGGCGTTTTATTTGAAGAAGAAATTGAATCCTTTTTTAGTGGTAACATTTTACTGGTAGGTATGATGCTAATTTTAACAGGTGGACTTTTATTTCTGGCCGATCGTGCTAAAAACACGGATAAAAAGGTAGGGTTTGGACAAGCGCTGATCATTGGTTTATCTCAAATGATTGCCATACTTCCTGGGATATCTAGATCAGGATCGACCATCTCAACATCTGTATTATTGGGCATCGATAGAGAAAAGGCCGCTCGCTTTTCCTTTTTAATGGTAGTGCCTCTTATTTTTGGTAAAATGGGTAAAGATGTTTTGGAAATGGTCAAAACACCAGACACCCTAGGTGACATTGATGTTTTGGCCATGACGATTGGTTTTATTGCTGCTTTTTTTACCGGTTTAATCGCTTGTAAATGGATGATTGCACTTGTAAAGCGTTCTAAATTATCATACTTTGCCTACTATTGCTTCATCGTTGGAGGCATAGCTATCGCGGCATCTTTCTTAATGAAATAGTCATGAAAAAAGTCTATGATTTCAAAGCAGGTGAAGTTTTGCTTGTGCATAAACCATTGCATTGGACGTCATTTGATGTTGTCAATAAACTGCGCTATCACATTAAACAAAAGTTAGGCGTAAAAAAAATAAAAGTTGGTCATGCTGGTACATTAGACCCTCTTGCGGATGGATTGCTCATTATTTGCACTGGAAAAAAAACGAAGTCCATCAATGATTATATGGGTTTGACCAAGACCTATACAGGTACAATTACCCTAGGCGCTACCACACCATCATACGATTTAGAAACTGAAATCGATCAAACATTCCCTACTGAGAATCTTAATGCGGAGAAAATAAAAGCAGTAGCAGAAAGTATGAAAGGGGAATACGATCAATATCCGCCTATCTTCTCTGCCAAAAAGATAAAAGGAAAAAAAGCTTATGATCTAGCGAGAGCGGGTGAAGAAGTTAAACTTCAATCTAAACTCATTCATATCAACACCTTTGATTTGGAGAAAATAGATCTTCCTGAAGTCAATTTTCTCATCAAATGCTCTAAAGGAACGTACATCAGAAGTATTGCCCATGATATGGGTAAACACTTAAATAACGGCGGTCATCTTACCGCTTTAAGACGTGAAGCCATTGGTGAATTCAATTTAAATGAAGCCAAAACTGTTGAAGAGTGGCTTGAGATCATTCAAGAAAATGAGCTTTGACTCGTT
Source organism: Crocinitomix sp. (assembly GCA_030836155.1). Classification (GTDB taxonomy): domain Bacteria; phylum Bacteroidota; class Bacteroidia; order Flavobacteriales_D; family Crocinitomicaceae; genus Crocinitomix. Next base: position 9,277 of record JAURQI010000042.1, on the reverse strand, counting down.
TCTTTATCCCAAAAAAAGGCACATTATTTTCGCTACGATCTAAAGTTTGCATTGTATCTTTGCACAGATGTATAGTGTCAAAGAGATAAAGGCAAATGTATCCGAAGAAATGGCACTTTTTGAGGATAAGTTCAGAAATGCCATGAAGTCAGATGTGGCATTATTGGATAAAATCACCCATTATATCATTAAAAGAAAAGGGAAACAAATGCGCCCTATGTTCGTTTTCCTGACTGCAAAATCCCTAAATGGAAAAGTAGAAGAAGCTAGCTATACTGCTGCTGCACTCATTGAACTATCTCACACTGCATCACTCGTTCATGATGACGTCGTGGATGATGCAAACGAAAGACGAGGTGTTTTCTCTGTCAATGCATTGTGGCGAAATAAGATTGCTGTTTTGGTAGGTGACTATTTATTGGCGCAAGGATTAAGACTCTCAGTCGATCAATCACAGTTTCAATTACTGAAAATTGTTTCAGATGCGGTGAAGGAAATGTCTGAAGGTGAATTGTTGCAGTTAGAAAAAGCTCGACGATTGGATATCACAGAGGATGTCTATTATCAAATCATTCGACAAAAGACTGCTTCGCTTATCGCGTCATGCTGCGCAGCAGGCGCAGCTTCAGTGACGGATGATGCCGACACCATAGCTAACATGAAACGGTTTGGAGAATTGGTTGGTATGGCATTTCAAATTAAGGATGATATTTTTGATTACGGCGACGATAAGAAAATAGGAAAACCGACAGGAAATGATATCAGAGAACGCAAAATGACGCTTCCTTTGATTTATGCGTTAAATAATTGCGACAAAACTACGCGAAAAGAGTTAATCAATATTGTCAAAAACCATAATGAAGAACCAAAATTTGTGCGAAAAGCAATTGATCATGTCGTTAAATCTGGCGGTGTCAAATATGCCTATGAGCGTATGATCGAGATTAAAAACGAAGCACTCGCATTATTAGATGGGCTGGAAGACTCAAATTCTAAAAAAGCCTTAATTGGACTCGTTGAATACACGGTGTATCGTGAAAAATAGATGATTATGCAGACGAAATTCTATCTTATCCCTGTTTTTATTTTGACTCTTTTATTTGGTTGCCAATCGGAGCAAGAAGATAATAATGTGTCAAATAACCCGAAGACTGAAGTTGAGGATTCTTTAGAAGAAGCTTCAGTATCAACCACAGAAACTCAATCACCAACTTTTGAAGCCGAATACGATAAAGCAGATTATCAAGAATATTATGAAGGTGGTCAGCTAAAAATCGAAGGGAATTACAACGGAAATGAGCAGCGTCATGGACGATGGGTTTCCTATTATGATAACGGCCAAAAATGGAGTGAGTCCAGCTATAAAAATGGTGTTAAGAATGGCCATTCTATTACGTTTTACCCGAATGGAAACGTACGCTATGTCGGAGAATACAGGAATGATGACAAATCAGGAACCTGGACTTTTTATAACGAAGAAGGTGAAGTCGTGAAGGAAGAAACGTACTAATTTCTTTCCTTTTTTTAGTCAAACTTTTGTTTTTCATCGGTTTGCGCTCCAATTTTTCTTTAAATTTATTGATGAATCAGCAAACTTTATTGCTTTTCGGACGTCTTATAAAAGTCGAACAATACATTATTACTACCGTATACAGATTTAATCCCCAAAAGGTCATTTGTTTTGAGTAGTTTAAAGGTTCGAATCAATCATCTCATTTAGGTGATTGAGGTATGATTTTTGTTATAAAAATGAAACCAAAGCCCAAAACCTGCTTCGGTCTGTTAATATGAAGTGTAAATTAATTTTGCTACAGATTATTTTGCTCAGTGCTACCGCGTTAGCCCAGGGTGAGATATGGATACGTCCGAACCAAGGGCAGTGGCATGATAATGTTTCATATCAGATCGATTTACCGGGAGGTAAAATGTATCTGGAAGATGGAGGTTTCACCTATGGATTCACCAGCAATAATGAACATTATCATCACGGGCATGAAGAGGAAGAAGCAGCGCCAACTCATTACCGAACGCACGCGGTCAAAACGACTTTTATTGGCTCAAATCCAAGTCCGACCTATTCTGAATTAAATCCCTCTTCGTTTTACGAGAATTACTTCATCGGTAATGACCCCAGCAAATGGGTGACCCATATCAATGCTTATGAAAAGATCATTTACCATGAACTCTATGATTACATTGACTTGGAAATTTACACTAAACCAGAATTGCTTAAATATGATGTTATCGTAAAGCCAGGTGGTGACCCAAATGATTTTCGAGTTATCTACGAAGGGCAGGACGGTATCTCGATCGTTGACGGCGCATTGGTTATTAAGACATCTCTTGGGACGATAACAGAGGGTAAACCAATGGCCTATCAAAAAACGGATATTGGACGCTCAAAAGTTCCTTGTGAATATATTCTAATGGGCAATGAGATGTACTTTCACTTTCCTGAGGGATATGACACCACAAAAGTCCTAGTCATTGATCCTGATTTAACCTTTTCAACTTTCACTGGAGCAACATCAGATAACTGGGGAATGACCGCTTGCCCAGATGTAAATGGATTAGCCATTGGAGGCGGAATTGTATTTGGTGCAGGTTACCCTACCAGTCCCGGAGCAGCGGACAGCGACTATAATGGCGGTGCTGTTGATGTCGGAATTACAAAATTTAACGCGCTTGGAACTGGAATTGTTTATTCAACATTTATTGGTGGAGCGGGAAGCGAGACGCCACATAGCGTAATCGTTAACGATGCAAATGAGCTTTATATCATGGGCGCCACTTCCTCACCAGATCTTCCTGTTGGTGGAACAGCCTATCAGACAGTCAATAATTTAGGAGGAGGAGCAGTCATTGATGGAATTAACTTTTTAGGCGGGGCAGACATCTACATCATGAAGCTTGCTCCTGGAGGAGATGCCATACTTGGAGGAACCTTTCTGGGAGGCTCAGACTTTGACGGCATATCTGAAGACGGTGATGTTGCTTATAATTATGGAGACCAACTCCGTGGAGAAGTGTATGTAGATGAGGCGAGCAATGTTTATATTACCTCTACAGCTACCTCAGACGACTTTCCAATTATTGGAGGATTCGACGCGACGCTCGACGGAGGTAAAGATGCCATTGTTGCTAAATTTAATCCCAATCTATCAAATTTATTATGGAGCACTTATTTGGGGGGCTCCGAGGATGAATCAGGCAATTCAATTAAAGTTTCTCCTTCCGGAGATATCTATGTTGCAGGTGGCACTACTAGTAATGACATGCCAAATACGGGTGGAGGCGTGCACCCTACCTATCAAGGAGGTGATGTCGACGGTTATATCATGAAATTTCCAGGCCCGAGTTATGCAGCTCCAAATGGAACTTATCTCGGCTCAAACGATTATGACCAAGCTTATTTTGTAGATTTAGATATTGATGAATTTGTCTATGTCTATGGACAATCAGCAGGTCCTTATGATACAGATGGGCTCAACTATATCAATGCAAATAGTGGGCAATTTATCCATAAGTTGACAAATGACCTTAGCACAACCGAATGGGCATCAGTTTTTGGTGCAAGCACAGGTGATACGGAGATTTCTCCTACAGCGTTCTTAGTAAGTGAGTGTTATGAACTTTATATAGCAGGTTGGGGCGGAAATACAAATGGCGTTCCGAGTACGACGGATGGCTTTCCTACTACACCTGATGCTTATCAATCAGCAACGAGTGGAAGTAATTTCTACCTTGCTGTATTTGATGCCGACATGCAAAACTTAAAATATGGAACCTTCATGGGGGATCCTAGTTCTGAAGGCGACCACGTTGATGGTGGAACAAGTCGATTTGATAAAAATGGAACCATCTACCATTCTGTCTGTGCCGCCTGTGGCGCAAATGATTGGCCCACAACAACCGGCGTGTATTCTGAAATTAATGGTAGTCCAAACTGTAATATGGCCGTTTTCCAATTTGAATTAGCTCAAATTGATGCAACATTGAGCACTGGTGTGCCGATTGTTTGTATTCCTGATCCTATTGAATTTGAAAACGAAAGTATTAATGGCGATACTTATTTCTGGGATTTTGGAGATGGAGGCACGTCAACTGAATTCGAGCCGACGCATTTTTACGCAGATCCGGGAATTTATGAAGTCATGTTAATCGTCTCAGATGCTTCCGGTTGCTATGAGCCTGATACGGCTTATTTAGAAGTTGAAATTCAATTATTTGAAGGAGAAGCTGGTGCTTTAACCGATACCATCTGCCCAGGGACCTCTGTCGAACTTTATGCGAATGGGGGTGATAGTTACACTTGGGGACCGCCAGACGTTTTAGATGATCCATCTGATTCTAATCCTATTGCAACTATTGATGAAGAGACGACATTCACAGTGCTAATAGAAAGTGTTTGTGGTGAAACTGAATTGGAGGTAACCGTTTATGTGTTTGATGTTAGCGGAGCTGCCTGGGGAGATACGGCCTTATGTGTGGGAGAAGAAGCCACGTTGCACGCTAGTGGTGGCGATACCTATTCCTGGTCTCCTCCAGAAACGTTAGATGACCCAACGAGCAGTGATCCGGTTGCCTCGCCGCCATTTACAACTTATTATGAAGTTGAAATAACGACAGAAGAGGGATGTGTCATAAACGATACGGTTAAAGTTCGTGTAGATCACGATCTTCCATATCCAAATCTAGTGGATACCGTTCACTTATGTAAAGGAGATAGTGTTCGTATCACTGCGGGTGGTGCTTTTGATTATTTATGGACGCCAGATTATATGTTGAGTGATCCAACTTTATACAACCCATATACATCATCAGATATCGATATTACTTATGTTGTTGCGTTCTCCAATGCTTGTGGAACAACTTATGACAGTGTTTTTGTAGATGTCATTAAAATCGAAGGACGCGTTTCACCAGATACGACAATTTGCCCGGGTGGTACTGCTGTACTTTTGGCTGACGGCGGAACCAATTATCGATGGTATCCACCAGCTTACCTGTCAGCTACTGATCTTTCGACGACATCGAGCTCTCCTCCACACGATATGAATTATACAGTTTATATATCAGATGACTACGGATGCGTGGATACTGGTTATGTCAATGTATTCCTCTATGACCCGCCATATATCCAAGTTTCAGAAGCGAAATATCCAGTTGTTGGTGACACCATTAATATTTGGGCTGATACGGATGGTTCAGTCATTTGGACTCCTCCATATAATATTTCTTGTACTACTTGTCACGAAACAGTGGTTTGGCCTGAGTTCAATACAGTATATACGGCAACGGTAACCGATGAAAATGGATGTACAAACTATGCTACTGTACCAATCGAATTTGAACCGATAATTTATGTGCCGAACGCATTTACGCCAGATGGAGATTCTTTTAATAATGAATTTAGAGCGATTGCCCACAACATAAAGGATTTTAAGATGTATATCTTTAATCGTTGGGGCGAGTTAATCTATACTATGGATGATTTGAACGATTCGTGGGATGGCAGTTATAATGGCTCTCTTGTTCTTGACGATGTTTATGTTTGGCAAATTGTATATACAGATCTTAATGACATTGATCATGAACTTCGTGGTCATGTAACGCTGCTTAAGTAGTTCATCACCCTCAGTTTATTGCTCAAACTTTCTTTGAACACTTTTGATTAATTGACTAGCCCCGTTCTATCGGCGCTAAGGTTGCACAAACGTTTCTTTTCCATGATTGCTCGCGTGCATTTATTATGTTTACGAACCTTTAATCACCGTTTTAGATTCTTGGTAACCACATAAAAGATATTCTTGCATTCGTGACGCTATACCTGCCAACTATGACAAACGCATTTAATCCGTACATCTTACTTGATTGAGAGTAGCTTGATGCATTGCTATTTAAACTCTTTACGATCCAAATAGACAGAAATGATAAGCCTAGGGTCACAAACCTCGCCCAAGAAGGGGAGCTTTCTTTCCTCAACATCGAACACGAAGATTAAACCTTTTTTAAAAGATTTAGAAGAGTCGTGTCGACCTTCCAACAAAAATTTACTTGAATTGCTTCGGTCCAATTAACAAAACAGTATTATAAATACGCTAAATACACATTTTGCATCGTTCTGCACAACTATTGCGACTTAATCAACAAACCGTTCATCTACATCCATTACGTGCCCGCATTTATCGCATGTACGCAGTTCCTCTGAAGAATAGAAATGTTTGAATCTTGGCTGAAAGTCTTTTTCCACATTTTGCAACTCAAAACGGGTATCATGAAGCTTATGATTACATTCATCACAAAACCACATCAAGCCATCCTTTAATTCGGTGCCTTTCCTTACACGTTCAACAACAAGGCCGACAGAATTAGCCGGTCGTACTGGATTATGAGGTATACCTGCTGGTAATAAAAACATATCCCCTGCCTTAATGTCTACTTTCTTAGCTTTCCCATCTTCTTGAATGGTCACAATGATATCACCTTCTAATTGATAGAATAATTCCTCCGTTTCATTATAGTGGTAATCTTTGCGAGCATTGGGACCTCCCACAATCATTACGATATAATCACCAGATTCTGTATACAAGTTTTTATTGGACACTGGCGGCTTTAATAAATCCCGATTATCATCTATCCATTTTTGTAAATTAAAAGGTCCAGCAATTGCCATAGTTATTGATTTTTAGCTACTCGCTATTGAGTAAAGATTCGTGTTACTAATTTACACAATTATTCAAAAGGTGCTATGAGAAAATCCAAATAGAAAGCACAAAAAAAAGGCGGGTTCAAATGAACCCGCCTTCTCTATAATCTATAGTAAGTGATTACTGCTTCACAACGCGTACTTTTTGTACTGCGTCTTCAGCTGTAACTCTTACGAAGTAAACTCCGCTTTCAACATTAGTCATGTCGATTGTGTAGTTTCCGAATAAGTTAGATACGTTGTCAGAGATAATTACTCTTCCTTCGATATCCATTACTTCGATAACTGCGTTTCCTTCGATTTCGATGTTCTGTACAGTTAATACATCTACTACAGGGTTAGGATAAACTACTAGGTTGTTAGCCGCTTCTTCAGCGTCACCTAAACAGTCAACCAATGTTACTGTAACATATGCAGTATCAGTAGGACAATATTCGTTAGCTACTGTGTACATGAACTCATATACTCCTGGAGACATTGCAAGTGGTGTAAATAATCCACCAGCAAGTGCTACGTCAGGATCAATTCCTGTGTACTCCCAGATACCACCACCATCGTAATCACCAACTAAGTGATCAGATAATACGATATCGTAAGTATTACACGTTGTGTAGAATCCATCTGCACCAGCGTAAACACCAGTTTCAGTTGTAACAGTTGTCATTACCGTGTCAGCGTCACATCCGTTTGATACTACATAGTAGAAAGGGAATGAACCGTCAGTCATCGGGAATACAACATCTGCAGGGAATTCGTTACCTGGAGCAACCGATGGGTTATACCAAGTTCCGTCTTCACCAGAGAATCCAGCGATAGCATCGAATAGGTTATATTCTGAACCTTCACAGATAGTTGGGCTCAAACCTAATCCTGCAGAAACTTCTTCTATTGAAGATAATGAAACTGAGAAGTGAACATCAGTTTGGATATAAGATACTGGATTAACCATTACATAGTATACTTGACCAGGAGTCAATCCACATGCAGTCATCTCAGAACCATAAGGAGGCTCAGTAGCTCCTGGTGCTAATGTGTTCGCTGCAACTAAAGTAAAGTTGTCAATGATTCCACAATCACCAGTTGTATAAACTGCGATCTCAGTGTATCCGTTAGTAATACAAGTACTTGTATCGAATGTACTTAATACTACTTGTCCTGAAGGTGGAGCAGTGAATTTGAACCATACAGTTCTGTCAACACCATCACCTGAACACCATCCGTCAGAGCTAAAGCAATCAGCTGCATCAGGAACCAATGCTGTTTCACCAGCTTGAGTAGTTGCTTCGAAGTTATGACGTAATAATGGATCACCATCTAATACTAACTCTTCAGCTTCACAAGCATCATCATTTTGGATATCTGTTCCGAATAAAAATGGAGCAGTCCATTCTGAAACCTCACCGTCACATACCGCTTGCACATATACCCAGTAAGGAGTAGAGTGCTCAAGTCCAGTAATATAATAAGGCTTAGTATCAGTAGTCGCCATTCCAACTTCTTCACCCATTCCAGGCTCGAAACAAGGAGCTCCCCATTCGATGTTCCACTCATCTCCATCAGGAGAAGCGAAGTTAACGAATGCAGCAGTGTTTGTGATGTTGATCATTTCCATTGCGAAAGGAACTTCACAAAGTGCTGGTTGAGTCCAACAGAAAGGACCAGCCCAGTATGAAGATGAATCAGCATCATCACCACAATCAGCTTTTACATAGTAGCAGTAAGTTTCACCTGGAGTTAATCCAGTTAACGCGATAGCTGGGAATACAGCAGCGTCTTCATCAGTACCTTCAGTTAATGGATCGAATCCGTCTACACCCCATCTTACTGTCCAATCTTCTTCATCGTCACCAGGTGTCCATGAAAGAGAAGCTTCCGTTTCAGAAGTACCTTCAGCAAATAAGCTAGATGGCTCTTCACAGAAGATAGAAGTAGTAAAGCAATAAGGACCCCACCAATCAGATAATGAATCTTCACCGTCACCACATACAGCTTGTACATAGAAACAATAATCAGTACCTGGCATCAAACCTTCAAGCGTGAATGGGTTTGTTGGGATATTCGTTACAGTAGTACCTTCTCCAATTGTGAATCCAGGCTCACCATATTGCAGGTTCCACTCAGACTCAGCAGGATCGTTGTTTATATCCCAAGTTAAAGTAGCACTAAGACCACCTGAGGCGATCATTGAACCACCAGTTGGAGCTAAACAGTTCGGTTGCGTACAGAATTCTGTTTCACCAACCCATAAAGAGTAGAAAGTCTCTAAACCAGCTCCAGTATCTACCTCACAAACGGCACGTACGTACCAATCATAACATACATCTGGCATTAATAACCCGTCTAATGTATCAGTAGGATCAGTATCAATTAAGTCAGTTGCAATAGGATCATCAATTAAGAATCCTTCTTCACCCCATTGAACTTCCCACTCTGACTCAACACCGTCAGGTGTCCAGTTAAAGACAGCATCCATATTTGTTACATCTACAGTCTCAGGCGCTAGTGGTGCAGGACAGATAGCCGGTGTACAGAAAGTAACAGGACCTTCTGGGTAACAAGCTTCTTCAG
>JAURQI010000041.1 GCA_030836155.1 Crocinitomix sp. | reverse complement strand
ATTGATATGGCTGGAGGTTTTGAGAATGTCTCGTCAGCAGTTAGCATGATTTTAGATTATTCTTCGATTTCCGGGGTTTCGATAGGTATTGGCATTGGCTTATATGGTACATTAATTTGTTACTTGCTGCTTCCATTCATATCATCTGGGTTAAAAGACAATTGATTATAACTTTTTGATTCGAATTCTTTTTTTTAATCCAAATCACTATAATTGAAACATATAGGTTCTGTCGCATTAATTAAAAAATCACTATTTGAAGCCTAATTCACACAAAATGAAAAACCATAAACCGTTGAAATAATGTGAGTTAACTTTTTGAACATTCAAGGAATTTGATGAAAAATCGTCGAAAAATAATTAATGCGACAGAACCCAGAAAGACACATATAACGAAACTTTATGAAATTGTAAAGGAAGATACTCGATTGGTAACAGATCATTCCACAGATAAAGTTTTACGAGACCACTATGTGGATAAACAAACATTGAATACTCAAGAAAAAATCAAAACAAACCTAAGGTTCTTGGGATAAACCTGAATCTTAAACTCTCAGAGAAAAGACCTTCAAATCGAGGGTCTTTTTTGTGTTTTTAAAACCCTAAATCGAGGAAATTCCTAGCACAAGACCTAGCACAGTTCCTAGCACAAGAGAATTGACATAATAAAAAAAGGTTTCAGAAAAAACCCTGAAACCCTTACTGGTATTGAGATACCTTATGGTGGCGTGAGGGAGATTTGAACTCCCGACCTCGGGGTTATGAATCCCGCGCTCTAACCAACTGAGCTACCACGCCAAATGCTTTCAATACTTTCTATGTGTTGCACTCTAGCAACTTTTTTGAACTCCCGTCAGTCTGAGACTGATATGAATCCCGCGCTCTAACCAACTGAGCTACCTCGCCTTTTTGCTACAGCAAAACCTTTCATAAGTGAAAAAGGGTTTCATAATGCGGGTGCAAATATAAATGATTTTTCCTGAAAAGAAAGAGAAGCGTTTAAAAAACTTTTAAAAATAGCTACGTAATCATTTTTACATGTCGCATTGGGTGAAAATATCCCCTAAAACCTTCAGTATTTTCATGATTGTTGAAACTATTTTTACACCATTTATTTCCATCACCTCGTCTAAATCTCCATAACTTAAACAAAGACCTAACTTAAGACAACCAACTTTAAATGATTGATTTTGGGAAACAACCGTCTTTATCATATCTTTTCATCTATGAATAGTAAAAGAATTATTTTGGTTAAATTTGAGGCGAAAGAAACTTTATATCACATCAGAAAATGCTCCACAATTATGAAATCACTACTATTCTTATCTGTTTTTTTGACTTCAGGTCTCTTTTGTCAAATTCCCTCCTATGTTCCGCTAGATGGGCTTGTTGGTTGGTGGCCATTTAATGGAAATGCTGATGATGAATCTGGGAATGGAAATGATGGACTTGTTATTGGACCAATGCTAACCGAAGATAGGGATGGTAATTCAAATAGTGCATATGAGTTTAGCGGCACTTATACAGATTCCGACGTCATTACAGGAGATTGTTCAAGTTTCCCTGATGGTAACACATCAAGAACCATTTCATTTTGGTATTATGCAAATGATTTGGAAAGTGGCACTGTAACTCAAGCTATTGGATATGGTGGAAATAGTTGTGGCCAGTCATTCAATATGAATTTTAATAACCCTGACGCAGGCTCTGGGAAATATGAAGTCCAGGGACATTGCTTGGCATTTCACACTTATACTGATATTCCGTCGCCAATCAATAATTTTTGGCATAATCTAACCGTAACCTATAATTCCTCGGTTTTTAAATTTTATAATGACGGCATTTTAGTTTTTGAATCATCTCCAACATCATTAAATGTGTTTACAGAAAGTAAAATCTTTTGCTTTGGGAAGCAATCCTCACAAAACGGAAACAACGTATATACTGCTCCATCCTGGAAGGGATTTGATGGTAAATTAGATGACATTGGAATTTGGGATCGCGTATTAACAGAATGTGAAATATTACAACTATCCAATGCTTCACCATTAGTTACGGCCACAGGGTCGGATACAATATTATGTTATGGTGAAGCCCTTACACTAACAGGTGAAGAAGTTGTTACTTATGAATGGGATGGCGGCGTGATTGATGGCGAAGCATTTATTCCTGAGGTTGGCGAATTCGTTTATACGGTAATTGGTACTGACGATAGTGGTTGTGAAAGCGCAGATTCAATAGAGATCGTTGTTTACGACTTGCCGGATTTAGAGATCACTAGTTCTGACACAGCATTATGCCATGGTGAAGAATTAACATTAACAGGTGAAGGTGCGGTAACGTATGTTTGGGATGAAGACGTCGTTGACGGTGAAGCGTTTGTTCCAGAGTTAGGTGAACATGTTTATACAGTAATAGGGACAGATGACAACGGCTGTGAAATTACAGATTCGATAGATATCGTTGTTTACGACATACCGGATATAGAAATAATTAGTTCTGACACAGCATTATGCCATGGTGAAGAGTTAACACTAACAGGTGAAGGAGCTATAACTTATGAATGGGACGAAGGCGTCGTTGATGGCGCAGCATTTAGTCCTGAAGTAGGGGAATATCTTTATACAGTGATTGGAACAGATGATAATGGGTGTGAAGATACTGCCTCAATAGAAATTATAGTAAATGATAATCCTGCAATCTCATCAACTACTGTTATTCCTGAACTATTCGGAGAAGATGGATCCATTGACATAACCATTTCAGGAGGAACTCCAGCATATAGTTTTGATTGGGACAATGATGAAACAGGAGACTTTGATGATAATGAAGACTTAATTGGCATTTCAGGAGGAACCTATATTGTGATTGTAGAAGATGAGGCAAGTTGTATTGTAACCGATACCGTAACGGTAAATTCTCTGTTGAATATTGAAGACGACCAAACCTCCGAACTTACTGTTTATCCTAATCCGACTGCATCCATAATTACAATTTCACTTGAAGGGGCATTTGAGTACTGCCTTTTTAACAATGATGGCAAATTGCTTAGCTGTAATAAAGGGTTTAATAAGGTTCAAATCGATTTTACCGAATTTGCAGATGGAATATATTTTGTTGAAATCACATCTGAAAATAGAAATAGGTCTGTTCAACTGATTAAACAATAGATTAGATTTTTTCGCCCTCCTATAAGAAAGTGTAAATTCATTTGAACAATTGCATCAGGCAAAAAAATTATTTTGGTTAAATTGGAAGCGACAGAACTATGATTTTAATGTTAAATAATATTCTGAGTAAAAGTTCATATGAATTCATAGTTGAGAAGTATTCTGTGCTGTTTTAACCATTACGCAACATAATGCCTTATGTTAGTTTATTGTACATACTGTTCTGCCGATAAAAATTACACAAACAAAAGCATCTCTGCAATCAAACTTTATAAAAGTAATCGAATTTCGAGCGTTCATAAAGAAGCACAAGTCAACAATATTCAAATGTTCATACTCTCGGGTAAGTACGGGTTAATCTCGACTCAGCACAAAATTACCTATTACGATCATTTACTTAAAGATGAAGAAGTTGAAAGGCATTCGAAATTAGTAACAAATCAACTCAAAGAATTAGGAATTAGAGAGCTGGTTTTCTTTTCCAATAAATTAGAAAACGATAATAATCTTGCCGCTTATCATTCATGCATAAAGAAGGCTTGTAATAAGGCTGGAATAATTTTAACCTTGGAAGAATCGCATTATAACGATTAATAAATCAGATTAATCAAGTAAAGAGTCTCATTTAAGCTCGTCGAACAAAGCAGTACGTTAATAAGAATTTCAGGATCGTCTTTTATAGAGTACTTAGCCTTTATGATTATGTAACTGTTCTTAGTTAACTGTGTTCTTCAGATCTGTAGTTCAAGGCAAATGGCCAATTGAAATAAACAACCTTAAAAATGGTTGATTTTGGAAAACGGTGACGCTTAAGCTTATCTTTTTTTCTAAACTATAGCTAAATAATTATTTTAGTTAATTTAGTTGAAGTACCACAGTTTGATCAGACTAAATTATTTTCCGTGAAGATCTCTTTGTAGATTTGTATTTCATTTATTCATCATCCTAATATGTCATTGTTTCCTTATGATTCAACAGTTAATATACTTCCACAAGATGGGGAAGTGTATTACTATGGCCAAGTGTTTAACCAGATCCAGGCGAACGACCTAATGAAAAAATTGACTGAATCTATTCAGTGGAAAAATGATGAAGTTAAGATTTTCGGGAAGACGCATATTACTGGAAGGAAAGTCTCTTGGTATGGCGACAAACCGTACATTTACAGTTATGCGGGTAGTGAAAAAACTGCACTCCTATGGACAAAAGAATTATTAGAAATTAAGGAAATGATTGAGGAACTGACTCAAACTAACTATAATTCTTGCCTTTTGAATTATTACCATCATGGCAATGAATCTATGGGATGGCACCGGGATAACGAGCGTATATTAAAAAAAAATGCACCCATTGCATCCGTGAGTTTTGGAGCAATTCGAGACTTCCAATTTAGGCATATAGAGACCAAAGAGAAAAAATCACTTCAGTTAGGACATGGTAGTTTATTGATCATGGCAGGACAGACGCAAGACAATTGGCAACATCAATTACCTAAAAGAAAAAAGGTCGAAAAACCAAGAGTTAACCTGACTTTTCGTACAATTTTAGATTAAAAACAGCTGAAATGTAACGATTTGGCTATCAAGTTTTTTCATTCGTTTTTAAGGTCATTAATTTAGAAATGTGACAAAAGTCATATAAACGGCTAATGCCGATCATTAAGGTAGCCGTATTTCTGATCTACATTTGTTGATGAACTAAAACCAAGAACTATGTCAAATGTTGTAGAGTCAAAAAAATTAGGAGAAAAATTATCTTTTGAATATTTAGAAAGAAACCGTTTCGGTTTGATGGTATTATTCATTCTATTAGTAGGATGTTTTGCAGGAATTGCAGTAGGGCTTGGTGCCTTGACGCAAGTATTCTCATTGATAATTTTAGCTTTTACCACAATGACAGCATTGTCGATGATGTTAGCTGTTGCACCAATTCGGGCTATCGTATATACGAGCGGAATTGCAATTGCTGCTGACCTGATTATCATCTTGGTTAATTTATTTTAAGTTTAATGTCAAACTATTTACCGAATGATGAGGTTCAGTCAAGATTGAACCGTGACAAACAAAAGCTTATGGATTTTAAAACGATATATCTTTTAACAGATTTTTCTGATCATGCGAAAAACGCTGCTGATTATGCGATTTCCGCTTTCGGTAAAGACGTGAGTTATGTATTGATCAACTCCTACCTAGTAAGAACTTCTGCAGCAACCTTAATCGATATTGAAGAGATTGCTCACCAAGAGAGTCTTGAGCAATTGAAAGATGAGGAGTCGCGCTTATTTACAAAGTATAGTGACCTGAAGTTACAGTCCGTTAGTAAAAACGGAACGCCAGTTGATACGATTAATGACTTAAATGAAATTGATCCAGTTGATTTAATTGTGGTAGGTAGCAAAGGTATTTCTCGTTTAGACGAAATACTCATAGGTAGTGTGACAACCGCAATTATGAGGGGAGTCCACAAACCTGTCTTAGCGATTCCTTTAAAGGCGCGTTTTGATAAGATGGATAAACTGGTTATGGCTAGTGATCTACATAATGCAAATAAGCCAAATGTGATCAAGGCAATAAGTCAATTTAAGTCACATTTTGATGCGCATACAGCTGCGGCGACTGTTAAAATGGATGAAAAGGATTTTACAGAGGAAGAGCAAAAGCTGATGAAGGATTTAGAAAAAGTTGAACCGCTTGATGAAATTGTGGTGATTAAGGACACGAACATCAGTAAAGGTTTAATGGATTATTGTGATAAAGTTGATGCAGACTTACTCGTTGTTGTTGCTAAACACACGAGCTTTTTTAAGCGCTTTTTCCATAAAAGCATTACTAAAGAACTTGTTAATCATGAAATTTTACCAATTCTTGTATTGGAGGATAGTTAGTATAAAATTTACCTTCCACGATATTATAAAAGCCCCAGAGCAATAATTTGGGGCAAACACTCAACCTAACTTTACGCAAAAGCGGGCACGATCTAAATCGTGCCCGCTTTTATTTTACTTATAAGGGATAATCCTTTCTAGAACATAAAGTTCTTAAGTTTTTCAGGTTGTAAAATCGTAATACTTGATCCTTTTATAGCGATATAACCGTCTGACTTGAATTCTGATAATGTTCGAATTACAGATTCGGTTGCTGTTCCAACAATTGAAGCCAAATCATCACGTGACATCGATATGGTAAAAGGTCCTTCTGTCTCTTCCTGATATTTTTCGCTTAACTTCAATAAAGAATCTGCTACACGTTTCCGAACCGAGTCATAAGCCAGGTTGAGCAACTCATTCTGTTTCTCTGTCACTGACCCAACGAGCATTTGTATGAACTTTTCTGAAACTTCTTTTGAAGTATACAGCAACTTTAGAAAGTCTTCTCTGCGAATCATCGCTACTTCAGAGTCTTCCAATGCGGAAGCTGAATTCGTGTAATTTGATCCTTGAATAATTTCTTTGAAACCGAAAAAGTCACCTTCAGAATGAAGACCCGTAACAAAATCCTTGCCGTCGGCATTCATTTTGTAGGTCTTTATCTTACCAGAGATTACAAAGTATAGGTAGTTTGGATAATCGTCTTCAAAAAAGAGATTGTCCTTTTTCTTGACCTTTTTTGTTTTCCGTTCATTCGTTAATTGCTCAATACCACCTGCTTCGTCCAAAAATGCATTTAACCCATCTTCTGAGCGATCGAAGTGCTGCGAAAATTGCTCAATTCGAGCTAATCTCTTTTCAATAGCATCTAGCAGCTCTGTGTCCTCAAAAGGTTTCGTTAAATAATCATCCGCGCCCATATTCATTCCTTTTCTGAAATCTTCTTTTTCAGATTTTGCAGATAGAAATATAAATGGAATAGAAGATGTTTCAGGATCCTTTCCTATCATATATAGAACGCCATAACCATCGAGTTCTGGCATCATAATATCACAAAGTATTAAATCAGGTTTTTCTTGTTTGATGAGGGAAACACCCTTTTTGCCATTTTCCGCAGAAACGACATCATAATTAGCAAGTTTGAGAATCTCTTCGATATTCTCGCGCATTTCACTATTATCCTCAATTAGTGTAATTTTCTTTGCCATGTTATCTATGATTCTTCTTGGTTTATGGGTATTCGTATCGTGAAACGGGTACCTTTGTTCTCCTGACTCTCAAAAGTCATATTTCCTTCTAATAATTCCAAATATTTTTTGACAATATTTAGACCTAGACCTGTCCCTTTGATATTTGTAGCATTTTTTGCTCTAAAAAATCGCGTGAATAATTCTTTCTGATCTGATTTAGGGATGCCTATGCCCTCATCAATCACATCAATCGTGAGTGTGGTATCAGATACAGTCGAAATGTACTGTATTACTTTGCCTTCACTCGAGTATTTAATCGCGTTGGACATTAAATTGTACAAGATGTTTTTCAAGATGCCAGGATCTGTATGGATCTCATCATTTGTTCCTCGAATGTCAACATGAATCGTTTGCCCTTCTTTACTTATGGCCGTCATATCCTCTATGATGTCATTAGCAAATTGCTTATATTCAAATGTTTGTTTTTTGACTGGAGTAATTTGAGTCTCTAGTTTATCAACGGATAAGAAATCATTTAAAATCTCCGTCAAACCATGAACTGATTTTTTGATTCGATTTGTATGCTTTTCCGTTTTCTCGTACATCTCTCGCTCGATATATTTCTCAATCAAAGAAGTTGAAGACAAAACTGTACTCAATGGTGTTCTAAATTCATGCGACGCCATCGATACAAAGCGAGATTTCATTTTATTGAGGCTTCGCTCATTTTCTAAAGCCGCCTCTTGTTGCTCAGTAAATTTCTTTTGCTCTGTAATATTTCGTTCAACTACCAGGATTCGATTTATCTCTCCCGAATCTAAAGCCAGTGGTACCGCGTTAATTCTGTAAAAATGACCTTTAAATTCGATTTCAAAATCGATAGGCGCTCCATTAAATACGCCAAGCAAAGCTTCTTTAATTTGAGGGCGAATTTCCGGAGCAATCTTCTCTAAATAGTTAGTGCCAATTAGTCGTTCGCTTTTAATGCCCATTTGAAATAGCTCCTTCCCATCAACGAAGATGTAATTCAAGTCACGATCAAACACGTTTATGATTCCATTTGGAAAGTTTCTCGCAATAGCACTGTGCAACTTCTGACTTTCCCTGACCTCGATTGTTCTTTTACGAACTTTTGCCTCCAAGTCTGAATTTAAATCTTTAATCTGTCGCTCTTGTTCAACCCTTTTGCTAACATTTGATATTAACGCAGAAATATATTTTTCTCCATCAATATCGACATGATTCAAGCTGATTTCAACATAGAAGGTAGTACCATCTTTCTTTAAAGCAGATAAGTTCATTCCTGCCCCCATGGATCTTTTTTGTGGTTGCTTTTGAAAATCTCCGCGTAATTTTTTATGTCCATCTCTTTTGGACATCGGAATTAAGGACTCTACTGGATAGCCAATCAGTTCGCCTTCTTTATAACCAAAAAGTTCGCATGCTCTCGGGTTAGCCATCACAATTTCACCACGTTTATTAGCGATTAAGAACCCCTCTTCAATCGAATTGAATAGAACCTCATAAATGGGGGTCGATAGATTTAAGTTTTCTTTTGTCAAGGTTACAGATTAGGTGATTAATATCAGCCTAAAAATAGAAAGAAAATTGCATTTTTTTGCCGTGAAGAAGGAGGAGTTAAAGACATGTTACCATTGTCAAGATGATTGTTACGAAGAAATTCATTTTGACGATCAGGTTTTTTGCTGTACAGGACGTAAAACTGTGTATGAAATTCTCAATGGTCAAGAGATGGATCAATACTACTCTATTGATGATAATCCAGGTATCAGACCATCAGGTGCCATCAAGGGGAAGTACAATTTTCTTGATTTGGCAGAGTTTAATGAAAAATTGGTTTTTTTCAAAGAAGGCGGTACAGAGATGGTTCGATTTTTTCTTCCACAAATTCATTGTAGTTCATGTCTTTGGATGACTTGTAAAAATTAAATCGTACAGGAAGTTTATTTTGGATACTTCAATATCCAGGCACTAGAGGCATCTGCAGTTACACTGCTTCTTCCGCTTTGGGCTTGATCTCGAGAGTCATAAGACTTTAAGGAGACTAAATATAACCCGTCAAATCGACCTAGAATTTTTGCTGGATATCCTTTACCACTCATTTCTGATACATAACGCTCAGCATTGGATTTTTCGCCAAATGAGTTTCCAATAAGATGATACGATCCGCTATTGCTGCCTTGGTTCGAGACATTGTTTACAACAGGCTCTTCGACTATTGCCTCTTCCTCTTCTTCCACTGTCATCTCTTCCGTCTCTGCCTCTTCTGAAGTTACAGTAGTATCAATCATTTCCTCGCTTTCAAAAGCTGTTGAGTCAAGCGCTATGGCTTCTTGTGGTAAGTCATCCTCTGAACCATCACCATTCGTGTCATTATGATCTTCATCGACATGCTCTACGTCTTCTTCGTGATCGAACCAGGCCATGATTTTATCTTTAAAGAAATAACCTGCAGCTCCGAGTCCGAGCAATAGAATAATTAAGATAATCCAAATAAAGCCTCGCTTTTTCTTCTTTTCCTCTTTAACTATAACTTTTTCTTTGGTCGTTTCTTTTATGGTTTCTTTTGTTGTAGAAACGGTTTCCTTAGCACCTGTAATTTTTGGAGCGTCAGCAGATGCTACAATTGTTGCAGCTGCTTTTACTTTATCTTCTGTCTTCGTTTCTTTCTCTTCAGTCGGAACGAATTTATTTTTTTGTTGTTTTGGACTGCTGGTAGATTTAACCTCTTCTTGCTTTTCGGGCGTCTTTTCTTCTTGAATAGGTACTTTCTTCTCGGCAGGTTTAGTCGCCTCTTGAGCTTTCATCTCCTCTAATTCATCAGAAGGGACAAATTTATTCTTAGCTTGTTTTGTTTCTTTCTTTTCGAGATCTTCTGCTTTCTCCTCCTTTTTCTTCGTCTTAGCCGTTTCTTTTGGTGATACTTTATCTGCTTCCTTCTTTTTTGGAGTTTCCTTTTTAATTTCTGGTTCAGGTTTAATCACGTCAGCCACTGGCTTCACTTTTTTAGGTGCTGGCTTCTTTGGTTCAGCTTTTTTCAGCGTTTCTTTTTTTGGTGTATCAGCTGGCTTCTCATTAGTGATTGGCTTAGCAGCTCCGGCCAATTCAAAGTCAACAGCGCCGTCTTTGTTTTTGTAAAAACGACCAAATTCAAACATATCATAAGACTCTCCTTTGCCTAATACGGCTTCAATTTCACGAACAAATTTTGCGACTTGATTTTGCGCATCTTGTATATCGATTGATTCTTTTTCAGCAATGAAGTTAGCCAAGCTACCATCATTGAATTTAAGATGCTGGTTAAAGACAATCTTCCCTGTTTTTTGACTAGCAACCATTAAGGCACCCAATCCAGGCAGGATAATAGAGTCTTGAATTTTTAAAATTTCGATCAAATACTTGTTCATGGCTTAAAGATTATATGGTATAACCATTTGGCAAAAAAAAATTACAAAATAGACAATAATATGAATTTAGCGGACTAAAGTATATTATCAAGTTGGAAAGTTTCATCCACGCGAACACCTTTTTCGGTATGTTTTACTGTACAGCACTCTTGTTGAATGTCATGTTCTAAAAAAAGGATATAACCTTCATCCGCAGCTGTTGTTAAGAATTTTTCTTTCTCTGAAAGTGTGATTAACGGTCTTGTATCATACCCCATAACATAGGGGAGTGGAATATGTCCAACGCTTGGCAATAGGTCAGCCATAAAGACTATTTTTTTGTCTTTATAATTTAGCATAGGCAGCATTTGGCTGTCGGTGTGTCCATCAGCAAAAAGAAAGTCAATATTGGGGAAAACATTTTCGCTGATGTCCCCTGTGCGGTTGATGAATTTCAGTTGCCCACTTTCTTCAATCGGGATGATGTTTTCTTTCAAAAATGATGCGCGCTCTCGTCTATTGGGTTCTGTAGCCCATTTCCAATGTCTTTCATTACTCCAGTAAGTGGCGTTTTTAAAGATAGTACGAAATCCTTTCTCTCCCATGCGTGCAATTGCGCCGCCACAATGGTCAAAATGCAAATGGGTTAATATAACGTCTGTGATATCATCCAGAGAAAACCCTAGCGCTTCAATACTTTTTTGAAGACTATGATCGCCAAATAAATAATAGTAGCTAAAGAATTTTTCAGTTTGTTTATCTCCCATACCCGTATCAACGAGCATCAACCTTTCCCCATCTTCAATCAGTAAACAACGCATGCTCCATGAGCACATATTATTATTGTCCGCTGGATTGGTTCGTTTCCAAATGGATTTTGGCACTACGCCAAACATAGCTCCTCCGTCTAATTTAAAATTACCAGTTTCTATGGGGTATAATCGCATGATTAAGGTTCTTTAAAGTTCGCCTTGAAAATAATAAAATTAGTGCGTTTATTTAGTGGATCATAAGGTATCATTTCCAAGAATTGGCGAGTGGACTGATTTCGTTCAATTTAATTTGTTGAAAAATACCTCAGAAGGGTATTATTCAACTCCTCATTTTTCTGAATCTTTAGGGTATTCAATTCAAATTAGTCTTTATGAAGGTTCATTTTATAGCAGTAGGAGGTAGTGCAATGCACAATCTGGCGATAGCATTGGCACGAAAGGGTTATCAGGTAACCGGTTCAGATGACGAGATTTTTGAGCCGTCACGTGGGCGTTTGGCTAAAAATAACTTGCTGCCGGCTGAAGAAGGATGGAATCCTGATCATATTCATGAAGAATTAGATGCAATTATTCTTGGGATGCATGCCAGAGAAGATAATCCAGAATTGAAACGAGCCCAAGACTTGGGTTTAAAGATCTATTCCTATCCAGAGTTTGTTTATGAACAAACAAAAGATAAAATTAGAATTGTAGTGGGGGGCAGTCATGGCAAGACAACGATTACCTCTATGTTGTTGCATGTGATGGACAAGCTAGGGAAACCAACCGATTATTTGGTAGGTGCTTTATTAGAGGGGTTTGATTGTATGGTGCAATTGTCCGATGCCCCTTATATTGTAATTGAAGGAGATGAATACTTATCCTCACCGATTGATCGGCGACCAAAATTTCATTGGTATGCACCGCATATTGCAATGATAAGCGGTATAGCATGGGACCATATCAATGTTTTTCCCACTTTCGATAATTACATAGATCAATTCGCCATTTTTACGGATAAAATCGAGCAAGAGGGTCATCTTATCTATTTCGAGGGAGACGAATCCATTCAGGAAGTGGTGAGCAAAATGAGGATCGATATTCAACGACACCCCTATCATACGCCTAGTTATGAGATAAAAAATGGAAAGACGTTTTTACAAACGGAACGGGGAGCAGTAAGACTTTCTATTTTTGGAGAACATAATCTTCAAAATCTAAATGGAGCTAGATTAATGTTAAATCAAATAGGTGTTTCTGATGCTGATTTTTACAGTGCAATTACAGACTTTAAAGGTGCTTCTAAACGAATGGAGAAGGTTGCAGAGACGGGTATTTCATTAGCCTATAAAGACTTTGCACACTCACCGTCAAAGCTTAAAGCAACAGTGAAAGCTTTAAAGGAACAGTATCCCGATCGAAAATTGATAGCTTGTATGGAGCTTCATACTTTTTCTTCATTGCAAAAGTCATTTCTACCGCAATATGCCGGTTGTATGAAAGAAGCTGATGAAGCTTTGGTCTATTTTAGTCCGGATGTGGTTGCTCATAAGCGATTAGAACCATTATCAAAAGAGATTGTTGAAGACGCCTTTGCAACGGATAATGTAAGCGTTTTTACAAATTCAAATGAAATCGTTAATCGACTTAAAGAAAAGGATTGGGATCAACAAAATCTCTTACTGATGACCTCTGGTAATTTCCACGGACTCGATTTGAATCAATTGGCCAAAGATTTGCTTGAGGGGTAGTTGCTGCGCTAATGACGAAGGACAATTTTTCGAAGCACTATCATTACGAAAAAGGAATAGAATAGCGAAAACATAAAGTATATCAACAAGTGAAAAAAGGAGGTGAAGAAATCTCCAATAAATGATTCGATTTGGTGCTCTTGGTTTTCAATAAAGTCATCAAAACTTTTTCCGTCCCATGTGTCAGTTTGGGTCTGTAGCTCTGCAAAACTTGCTTCATCAGGATATTGCTCATGTAGCATCTCAATTCTCTGATTTTGAAAACTTTTCTTTACGGAAGGATCGATATTATTATGGTAGACATAGACAAAAGCCGTTGCAAGAATAGCATAGACCAGGCCAGATTGCATGGCTATTTTAAAGTCTTCTAAAGCTGGAACCCGCTCGTAATCGTTCTCTTTTTTCGTTAAGTAAAGGCCTGTAAAAATCGCACCGAGCAATAAGAGTAAGCTAAATAATTCTGAAATCAAGAAATAATCAACAGAATAACCCGCCAGGAAAGCAACCAAGATGCTAATCATCCAAATTAAGGCGAAAAATAGACCGGCTTTTACTGATGTTTTCATTACTTAGTGACTTATTAGTAAATTTCTTCTTCTCGATTCAAATCTACACTTTTCTTTGATGTGCTTTGAATTTCACTGATTTTTTTATTGCCACTTTTCTTTAGTTTGTCTCCCATGATAGCTAGTGTGATATTGGTAGCGCCCACAACAATCAATATGCCAGCCCATACAGGCTTTTGTAGTGAGATTAAAATGAACCCTACGAAGGCTAAAGCACTTCCAATAATGATGAAAATGACTTTTCGAGAATCCATTCAAACTTTAAAATCTAAACTTTAGCTTTTTCAGTAGAAACTTTTGGTGCTTGTCCGAGTTTACGTAACATTTTACCATGACTGCGTAAAGCGCTGAAGAATGTTGGCTCCGAGTAATAAGGTACGTTAAATTCATCAGCCGTTTCTTTTACAATCTTTGATAATTTCTTGTAATGAACATGACAAATATTTGGAAACAAGTGATGTTCCACTTGGTAATTTAATCCTCCAATTAACCAATATAAAATTCGGCTTTTAGGGGCGAAATTAGAAGTGGTCTCCAACTGATGAATTGCCCAATTGTTTTCAATACTTAGATCTTTATCTGGTTTAGGAAAATCGGTTTCCGGAACAACGTGTGCTGGTTGGAAAATTGCCGCTAAGGTAAATCCTGCAATCAAATGCATCATAATCACGAAGATCATTAATTGCCACCAAGCGATATCCATAAAGATCAATGGAATTACAACAACGTAGAGGTAATAAACGACTTTGGTAATGATCAACTCTATTAATAAGGAATTGAAATTGATGTTCTCTGTTTTCGTTAGTCCCATTTTTTTGTAGCGATACAGTTGTTGGAAATCTTTTGTTGTTACCCACATCAAAGTCATTAAGCTATAGAAAAACCATGCATAAATGAACTGGAAACGGTGAATTGGAATATGTTTATCAGCAGGTGAGAATCGCAAGAATGAAACTGCAGGCGATACATCTTCATCATAGCCATGAACATTGGTGTAGCTATGATGCAAAATATTGTGTTGTATTTTCCATGTAGGTGCATATCCACCAACAAGGTTTACAATACGCCCAACAATCATGTTTACATTTTTGTTTTTAGAATAGGCACCGTGATTGGCATCATGCATAATGGAAAGACCAATCCCTGCAACACCAAAGCCCATAATCGCCCAGCAAAGTGCAATTAACCAAATATTAGTCACCACACCAGTCACCATCAGTACGTATGGCGTAAAGTAGAGCAAACTCATGAAGATGGTTTTCAAAACCATGCTTGCGTTAGCATGCTTCGAAATATTATTTTCTTTAAAATAAGCACGAACGCGCTTTTTTAAAGTGCTATTAAAATCTTTCCCAATGCGATTGGAAAATTTGATGGGCTTTAATGGTTTCGTTTCTGTACTCATGAAATATAGTCTTTATGGAAAACAGCTTTTGGCTGTCTAGCTTTTTTGGTTTGAATGTAAAACCAGATGATGGTGGCAATTGAATTCATGGAAATAGCTCCGTTATTGTGGTTTTTCATACGTAATACGTACAAAGATAAGGCATTATCATCACAATAATGTCTTGATTGTGTCAGAATTTCACTGATTTTGATCAGTTAAGTTTCCAATGTGAATTGTTGATAATCGACTGAGGTTGAACTATTTCTTCTTCTTTCCGGTACGCTCTTGTTGCAATCTTTGCGCTTCTTCTAATCGTTGTTGAAACTTAGATTTTCCTTTTTTCTTCTTTGGATTTGCACGGTTGGCTGCAATTTTAGCAAGAATCTTGTCCTCATCTAGCAAAAATTTCTTGATCGCGAACATGATACCGATTGTCATCAAAGTAGAGATAAAGTAATAATAACTCAAACCAGAAGAATAGCTGTTAAAGAAGAAGATCATCATGATCGGGAAGAAGTACATGATATACTTCATATTCGGCATTCCCTCCATGGTCGGCTGCTGCATATTAGAGCTATTATAATGGGTATAAAGGAGTGTTGTACCTGCCATTAACAAAGTAAATAAACTAATGTGATCTCCGTACAACGGTACGTCAACTCCTAGGTTTACGATTGAATCATACGTTGATAAATCTTCTGCCCATAAAAATCCTTTTTGGCGTAAAGATAATTCAGCAGGGAATAAACGGAATATAGCAAAAAGAATTGGCATTTGAATGAGCATCGGTACACAACCAGCCATTGGGCTGACCCCAGTTTCTTTATAGAGCGCCATGAGCTCTTGTTGCTTTTTCATGGCATCATCTTTTTTCGGATACTTTTTGCTTAACGCATCCATCTCTGGTCGAAGCACCTTCATCATTGCCGATGACTTATACATTTTATAGTTAACCGGACTCAATAATAATTTAACGAGTATCGTTAGTAAAAGGATTGCAAGACCAGCTCCAATGCCAAGTGCCATCAACCATCCAAAAATTGGACGCATAAAATAAACATTGATCCATCTAAATAGACCCCAGCCTAGGTTGATGATGTCTTCACTACCATTGTTATATTCGGCAAGTATTTCGTAGTCATTTGGACCAAAATACCATTGTAATTCAACCGTGTTTTTAATATTTGTAACGCCCAAGTTTAGATTTGAGCTGTATTGCTTGATATAAGTAGTATCGTTCTCATCTAAAAGGCGCACTTTGATTTCAGAACCGTTGGTAGGTTTGAACCCACTTTCGCTCATTAAAATACTTGAGAAATAACTTTGTTTATAAGCAACCCATTGAGTATTGGCTTCGAGTACTTCTTCATCATCACCCGCTTCTGACAAATAATCATAATCATCGTCGTTGTATTTGAAGAATACTGTACTTACACGTTGCTCAGAAGGTAAATGCTTTTCAGTAGACAATAATTTAAAGTCTGATTCTAAAGCTAAGTCCTTGGCATCACGATCACTAAATCCTTTGAATGAAATATCAAAGTCCATGTCGTATTTACCCTCAGCCAAGCTGTAATTATAAATAACACGTTGTCCTGCAGGATTGATCATTTCAACAATCGCACTGTTTGGCGTTGATTTTACAAATTTAAAATCGTAATCCGCAGAGTTTTTCTTTTTATCCCCGTCATAAAACGTAATCCCAAAACTTGATTGGTCATCGAATAATTGTAACGATTCTGCTTTCTCGTTTAAGAAAGCATCATATGTCTTATATTCTTTTAAATAAACACCGACTAATCGTCCTCCTTTATTAGAGATTTCAGCGCGGATTAAATCATTCTCAATAGATACAATCTCCTCTGGAGCATTGTTTTTCGGTTCACTAATTTGAGGAACTGTGAAATCTGCTATAGCCATTTCTAAACCAGATAGTGTGTCAATGAAAATAGGTGCTCCAAATGAGTCCGTAAATTGTTTTCCTTCTTCATTCACTTTTGGAATGAGGTTTAACATCGGATCTTCGTCTTCAATAATAGCTAGGGTATCAACAGCTGGATTTGAATCAGCTTCTTGAAATGTCTCTGTTGAATCAGAGGACTGGTTATTTGCTGTTTCTATATCTTCCGCAACTTCGTTGGCATTGAAGAAACTAAAAGCGAAAAGTATTCCGCCGATGATAAGAAGTCCTAAGAGTGATCGTTTGTCCATTTACTTATAATTATATTCCCTGACTTATAAGGAGGTACAAAACTAATATTTATTCTTGATTGAATCCCTATTGTTTAGCATGAATTAATACTCATTTCCATCTGCTGACGAACGAGATCAATCCATATTTTAAGAAATTGATTTTTTTTGATTATTCCGCATTCTTCATAGAAGCCTTTACAAAAGCTATGAATAATGGGTGAGGGTTTTCAACCGTACTCTTGTATTCTGGATGAAATTGAGCACCTACAAACCAAGGGTGTTCTGGTATTTCAACAACTTCAACCAATCCAGTCTCTGGATTTTTACCAGTGGCGATCATTCCATGCTTTTCGAATTCAGCCATATATTTATTGTTGAACTCATAACGGTGACGGTGACGTTCTTTTACCACCTCTTGGTTATAGGCTTCAGCTACATGTGAGCCAGCACTCAGTTTGCATTTGTATGCTCCTAAACGCATGGTTCCACCCATATCCATAATTTTCTTTTGTTCCTCCATAATTGTAATCACTGGGTGGTCACAATCTTCTGAAATTTCTGTGGTATGTGCATCATTCCAGCCGATGACATTACGGGCAAATTCCACAACAGCACATTGCATACCTAGGCAAATACCAAAGAATGGAATATTGTTCTCACGAACATATTGAATACTCGTAATTTTTCCACGAATTCCGCGAGAACCAAATCCAGGTGCAACTAATACACCATCCAATTCGCCTAATTCTTCAGCGACATTGTCTAATGTTATTTTTTCTGAGTGAATCCATTTTAGATCAACTTCACATTCGTTGAATGCGCCGGCATGTACAAATGCTTCGGCAATAGATTTATAAGAATCTTTTAATTCGATGTATTTTCCAACCAAACCGATTTTTACTGTTCGTTTAGGATTTTCGATACGATCAAGGAAATTTTTCCACGCTGTTAATTCAATTGCACCTTTTGCCGGTAAATCGAGTTTTTGCAAAACCACTTTATCTAGCTCCTCGTGTTGCATTAATAGGGGCACTTTATAAATGGAGTCCGCATCAATCGATTCAATGACAGCTGTTGGATTTACATTGCAAAAACGTGCAATTTTTTTCCGAATTGAATTATCCAATGGATGTTCTGTACGACAAACTAAGATGTCGGGTTGAACTCCAACCTCTAATAAGGCTTTAACGGAATGTTGCGTTGGTTTTGTCTTTAATTCTCCCGCAGCGGCCAGGTATGGAACCAAGGTTAAGTGAACAACTAAGCAGTCATCTGGGAATTCCCACATCATTTGACGAACCGATTCTATATAAGGCAAGGACTCGATATCGCCTACTGTTCCACCAATCTCCGTGATTACGATTTCATAATCGCCAGATTTACCCAAAATCTGAATCCGTTCTTTGATTTCATTGGTGATATGCGGAATGACTTGAACCGTTTTACCAAGGAATTCACCTCGGCGTTCTTTGTCCATGACCGATTGGTAGATTCGTCCGGTAGTTACATTGTTGGATTGTGATGTTGGTACATTCAAAAAACGTTCGTAATGTCCCAAATCTAAGTCGGTTTCAGCACCATCGTTTGTTACGTAACATTCTCCATGTTCGTATGGGTTTAACGTACCCGGATCGATATTGATGTAGGGATCAAGTTTCTGAATCGTGACAGTATAACCACGCTCTTGTAATAATTTCGCTAAAGATGCTGATATAATTCCCTTACCGAGAGATGAAGTAACCCCGCCGGTTACAAAAATATACTTAGTTGAATTGGACATAATTCTTGTTTTGTAACTACGGGAAGCAAAGGTAATGTAAAATTGGAAGCTCGCCTTGTTTTTTGAGAATTAAAAATGAGAAGTATTCAACATTTTTTAGAACCACATGTTAATAAGCTTTTAGAATACGCTTATTCAGGTAGTTGAAAATGTGATGGTGCATTATTGAATTAAATCTTCATCCAAAAGCTCCGATGATTCTCGTCTTTCTTCTGTTTGACTTTTCCAGTTTCTTTTGAGAATCTGATAAAGCGCAACAACAAAGAGTAAACCTATTGGTATGGCCATTAATCCAAGAGCGATGTCAGAAATATCGTTAATATTCATCCAGCCCATAATATGCGCTAAGCCGAGGAGGAATCCACCGCCAATTGTGCCTACGTAATATGTTACCACTCCCAATACAGCAAAAACCCATTTGTTTTTTTCGTATTTTAAAGCGAGGTCATAAAATGCTTTTCCAATAAAGTATATGAGTAATAATCCTAACATTTGAGCGAATAATTCGTTATTTCTCCAATTCGTTCTGTAAACCGATCATTTTCAACAAGGCCACAGCACATTCAGTCCCCTTATTGCCATGCTTACCTCCAGCACGATCAATCGATTGCTGTTTGATATTATCGGTCAATACACAAAAAGAAACAGGTGTATTGTATTCTAGATTAACATTCATGATACCTTGCGTGGCACCTTGGCAAACAAAATCAAAATGTTTAGTTTCCCCCTGAATGACACAACCAATAGCAATAACGCCATCTAGGTCTGTATCGTGTTCCAATACAAATTGACAACCGAGTGGTAATTCAAAAGTACCTGGAACGTTTTTGATTAGAATATGCTCACGCAGCACGCCATTTTCAGTAAGTGCTTCCAAGGCCCCTTTTAGTAAGTTAGAAGTAATATCATCGTTCCATTCAGAAACAACGATGGCAATTCTAAAGTCCTTACCATTAGGCAATGATCCTTTTTCGTAAAATGATAGATTTTTTCCAGCTGTAGCCATGGTCTTTGAAGGATTAACCTCCTACACGCGCCAAATACTTTTCAATATCTTGACCTTCAGTGCTGTTTTCCCAGTTATCCTTGATTTTTTGATACGCTTCTCGTGCATCATCATTTTTTCCAAGTGCTTCATAAGCTAAACCAACTTTCTTCAGATACATTGGAGTAGTGAATTCATTTTCTTCTCGAGATGCAGCTTCCTCATAACGATCAACAGCCGATTCGTAATCATCCAATTCTACATAACAATCACCTTGCAGACCGATCACCATACTTCCTAGCACAACATCCTCAAAACCGCAAGATTCAAAACTTTCTAGAGCAGACTCAAAGTCACCGTTCTTCATAGCAGCAATACCCATCGTATAATGAGCGATATCGCCTCCTGAAGTTCCGTCATATTCATCAGCGACATCTTCCATGCCGTCGAAATTTTCATTTCCAGTAACCGCGAGGTTTAATGAATCGTTTTCAAACTCATAAAAAGCGTTCCAATAAGCGTCAAGCGACTCTTCTTCATGTGGTTCAGCAACCAATTTCTGATAACCAACAATTCCCAATACAATCACAACGATTGCACTACCACCAATGATCAACGGTTTCTTGTATTTGTCGATAAAACGCTCAGTTGATGTTAACTGATCCAACTCCTCTTGCTGTGCTTCGGTTTTCTTTTTTGCCATTTTCCTAATAAATATTGGTGCAAAAATAAATTTTTTTTAGTTCTAATTGCGATAAAATGTGGATTTTTACAAACACTAAAAATATGGATGATTAGATTATGGCGCTATCCAAACGATTTTTACAAGTCCGAGCTTTGTTAATAGCTGTATTGATGGCCGCTCTAATAGGCGGCATTGCTTATTTTACAGCACGTGAAAATTTTACATTTTTTATTGGGCAATACATCTTATTATTTGGACTTTTTTATGTCCTCTGGTTAAATCGACAAGAATGGAAATTTATTCATTTTCTGATACTCGCGATTATTTTGCGTTTGATCCTGCTTTTTGCCGCTCCCGAATTGTCGAATGATTTTTATCGTTTTTTGTGGGATGGCGAATTGCTGTTGAATGGAATTAATCCTTTTCAATATACGCCTAATGATGCCTTACATCAGTATATTTCAGTTAACGGAGTACCAAAAGAAATTTACAGTGATCACTATTTGCGCATTTTATACCATGGAATGGGTGAATTATCACAAGAGCACTACAGTTGTTACCCTGTGCTTAATCAGTTCTTTTTTGTTATTGCCGCTTTTATTTCAGACAATATCATGGTCAATACAATTGTGCTCAAAGTCTTTGTCGTTTTGGCGGATATTGGTGTCATTTTTATGGGTCGAAAAATTGCGAAACACTTTGGTTTATCGCCTCATGTGATTTGGTTGTATGCGCTAAATCCGTTCATTTTAATAGAATTTACGGGAAACCTGCACTTTGAAGGTGTTATGATATTTTTCTTTTTGGTAGCGCTCTATGCTGTTCTTAAAAATCAATGGGGTATAGGGGCTGTATTTCTTGGTTTGGCGATACAGATCAAATTAATTCCGTTGATGTTTATTCCTTTCTTTTTTAAAAAGCTCAAATGGAGACGAGCAATCGGTTTTGCAGCTTTAACTGGATTTACCGTTTTGGCTGTTGGTGGAATATTACTGAATGAACTCTACTTTTCAAATATGATGGAAAGTATAAATGAATATTTTGTGCGCTTCCAATTTAATAGTGGTCTATACAATTTCTTGGTCAATTTTGCTTTAGAGGATATGGGCGACTCACGTTTTTATGTTGTGGGCTCTATTCTTTCTTCATTGGCTGGAATTGGTGTTTTAGTTTTGGCTTTATTAAAGTCTTACAGGTCAGATTTAGACGTTGTTGTTGGTATTTTATTTGCTTTGCTGATTTATTATGGGTTGGCAACAACAGTGCATCCTTGGTATGTTAGTTTCTTATTGATCCTATCGGTGTTTACCAACTATAAATTTCCATTGGTATGGTCTCTTTTGGTGATGCTCAGTTATTCAGCTTATGGAGCAGAAGGCGTTGTACAGAAACCCATTTTATTGACAGCAGAATATGTACTTTTGTATTCCATAGCATTTTTTGAGATCCGTCGAAATTGGAAATCGAATGCAGTGGGTATTCAATTAAAAACATTTTTTACAGATCAGAAATGAGTCAATCGACCTTTATACCATTGAACCGCAAAAAGATGATGCTAAAGGCAGTGCTTTATTTCTTGGCAGGTTTAGTTGTTTTTTCGTTGATTTATTACGGTGGAGAAAAACAAGATTACGTCAACACAAATGTAACAAAGGTGCTGTCTGTAGTCGTCTTTGGGTTTTTCGGAATAGTGGGAGCGACATTCTTGAAAAATGCCCGTGATCAAAATGCAGGGCTTTATATTGACCATAAAGGAATTGATGATCAAACGACCAATATTGGCATTGGTATGATTCCATGGAAAGAGATCAAGGCGGCTCAATTCAAAAAGGAGGGACGCCATTATAAATTATTGTTCTTTGTAAAAAAGCCAGAAAAGGTAATTGAGGGAGGTATGAACAAGGCTGTACAACGTTTGTTGGAGCGCAATAAAGAAGATTATCAAACTCCCGTTGTCATTGACTTGTCAATCCTGATAACAAATAAGGATGAAGTTATGGATGCTCTTAATGAGTTTTCCAAACAACTGGAAATAAGAGAATAAGATGAAAGTAGATATTTTAGCAATAGGTGCCCATCCAGATGATATTGAATTGTCAGCATCGGGAACCATCATGCATCAAATCGCACTAGGTAAAACGGTAGCCATAGTAGATTTAACAGAAGGTGAGTTAGGGTCAAGAGGTACAGTTGAAACGCGTTATAAAGAAGCTGCTGCAGCTTCTGAAATAATGGGCATAAGTGATCGTGTGAATTTGAATTTGGGAGACGGATTTTTTGAGTTGAATAAAGAAAATAAGCTGCGTATAATCGAACAAATCCGTCGGTTTCAGCCAGAGGTTGTTTTGGTAAACGCTTACAGCGATCGTCATCCAGACCACGGTCGTGGTGCTACTTTGGCAAAAGACGCTTGTTTTTTAAGTGGACTATTAAAAATAGAAACCACGTTGGAAGGTGTAGAACAAGAAAAATGGCGTCCAAAAGCGGTTTATGGTTATATTCAAGATCACCATTTAAAACCTGACTTTATTGTCGATATTTCAGCATATGTTGAACGAAAGTTGG
Source organism: Crocinitomix sp. (assembly GCA_030836155.1). Lineage (GTDB taxonomy): Bacteria > Bacteroidota > Bacteroidia > Flavobacteriales_D > Crocinitomicaceae > Crocinitomix. The sequence continues at coordinate 9,510 of JAURQI010000041.1, read as the reverse complement.
CAGCCATACAAGCATACGAAACTCAATTTTACCAACCAGGAAAAGAAGGTCCAAAAACGCCGATATCCGGTAAAGATTTTATAGATTTTTTAAAAGGTAGATGGGCCCAGTTTGGAAGAACAATAGGTGTAGACTATGCTGAAGGCTTTACGGTTGATCGTGCTATTGGAATCGATGATATAACGACTTTGAGATAAGATGAGTTTAATAGACCGCGACAGAGCCTATGTATGGCATCCATTTACTCAGGCACAAGTTGCTCCGGACCCCATTCCGATAGCTTCGGCTGAGGGGGTGTGGCTTTATGCAACGGATGGAAAGAAGTATTTAGATGCCAATTCTTCCTGGTGGACGATTGTTCATGGACATGGTAACAAGCATATTGCCGATGCCATCCATCAACAATTTTTAACAGCCGATCATCTAATTTTCGCAGGAGCGACACATTCAAAAGCAGTGGAGGTGGCTGAGCGTATGGTAAATGTCCTCCCGAAAGGATTTCAGAAAGTATTCTTCTCAGATAATGGTTCTACGAGTGTTGAAGTGGGGATCAAAATGATCTATCAATATTGGCACAATAAGGGCATTAAGAAAAAGCGATTTCTGGCTATGGAAGGAGCCTATCACGGTGACACCTTTGGTGCGATGTCAGTCGGGCAAAGAGGTTATTTTAATAAACCTTTTGAGCATTTATTTTTTGATGTAGATTATATTCCGTTTCCAACTGAAGAAAATATTGATGATGTTATTCAGAAAATGGAGGAGTTTTTTAAGACAGGAGATTTTGCTGGATTTATAGTAGAACCTTTGGTTCAAGGTGCAGCTGGTATGCGGATATATAAGCCGGAGTGGCTAGAAAAGATGATGCAGTTGGCTCAAAAATATGAAGTCAAATCAATTGCAGATGAGGTCATGACTGGTTTTTATAGAACAGGCACTTTCTTCGCAATTAACCAAATAGAAACGCTTCCTGATTTTATTTGCCTATCTAAAGGAGTCACTGGCGGTGTAATGCCAATAGGTTTAACAGTGACGACCAGCGAAATATTTGATGCTTTTTTGGGTGAGGATACCTCCACAGCATTGTTGCACGGACATTCTTTTACTGCAAATCCTTTGTCGTGCTCAGCTGTTTGTGCATCATTAGATCTTTTTGAGAAACCGGAGACTGAATCCGGCATTCAACGAATTGTTGTCGGGCATAAGAATTTTCTCGATACCCATGGAGATAATCCTATTTTTAAATCTGCTAAACAAATGGGGACCATACTTTCCTTGGAGATTGAAATTGGAGAGGAGAGCGGCTATTTTTCGTCAATACGGACGGAAGCCTATCAATACTTCTTGGAAAATGAGATCTTGCTTCGTCCCTTGGGGAATGTTATTTTCTTTAACCCTCCTTATTGCATTAATCAAGAAGAGCTTGATATGGTCTACAGTCACATCATGCGTTTCTTGCGTCAATGCAAATCTACCCCATAAAAAACGTCCTTGCGGTTTGGACACAAGGACGTTTTATCATCTTTCTTAGAGAGATGTATTATAAACCGTATTGATCATAAAATCGCATAAATTCTTCATCCTCTTCAAACCATTGTTTGACTTTATTGAGAACGTCTTTTGCGAATTGATCTTGTCTTAAGTCGATACGATATTTTGAATATTCGATGATTCCGATGCGAAGCATTTCAAAGTCAACCTCACGCCAGTTTTCAACACTTTCAACGGCATCCAATTGAGCCAAAGCTTCTTTTAGCGCTAATTTTGCACCACTCTTATCCTTGATACGGAACAAAGCGGCTGTCATTAAAAAGTGAGAACCAACATCGCTAGGATCGACACGCTGTAATTTCATGATGGTACCACGCATACGGTTAAAATCTTCCTCATCTACCATATTCTTGAGGTCTTCCACTACAGCTTTTTTAAGATCAGTGAAATAGTTTTTATGCTCAGAGAACATATCACCATTTTTATCCTTACGTAGTGACTTACCAGCAAATTTGATGGCATCGTTATAGGCCTTTGGATAATCCTCAGCATATTTTTGATCTTTTGACATTTCAAAATTGCCTTTTGAGCAATATAAATATGGCAAAGGGTCATTTTTAGTTTCGTCTTCGAGTGTATACTTTTCAGCTTTCTTTACTAGTTTTTCGTAATCACCATCTGCAAAATAGATCAAAAGATCATCATAGTTTGGCGGTTGCGCAAAACTTGTAGCAGTTAAACCAAAGGTTAGTAAAATTAAGAATAATCGTTTCATTTCGTTGTATGGTTTTTAATATTCAAATATTCTTCGTTATCTACATTAACTCAAAATCGATGCCTAAAGTTACAAAATTGTCACCGTTAACGAAAATTTAACAATGCTTGTCTTGTAAATCGGCACTTTCAGCTAATCCACATTTCCATCTTCATGAAAACGCATTAGGATACCAAGAATGTCTATAGCAGCAGTTGCAATTTTGGTGCCAGGTCCAAAAATTCCAAGTACGCCTTGCCCGTATAGGAAGTCATAATCTTGCTGAGGAATAACTCCTCCGGCAACAACCATAATGTCCTCACGACCTTTATCAGCTAATAAGCGAATAACTTCTGGAATTAATGTTTTGTGTCCAGCAGCTAAAGAACTTACGCCTAATACGTGTACGTCATTTTCGATAGCTTGTTTCACTGCTTCCTCAGGTGTTTGAAATAATGGACCGATATCTACGTCAAAACCTATGTCAGCAAAGGAGGTAGAAATGACTTTTGCGCCTCGGTCATGTCCATCCTGTCCCATTTTAGCCACCATAATTCGAGGGCGTCGGCCTTCTAGTTGGCTAAATTTATCTGCCATCTCTCTGGCTGTATTGAAATCTTTATCTTTCATAGCTTCTGCTGAATATACACCTGATATAGATCGAATAGTTGCCTGATAGCGTCCAAAAACGGCTTCCATAGCATCGGATATTTCGCCAAGCGTTGCCCGATTTCGAGCACACTCTACGGCTAATGCCAGTAGGTTTTCTTCTCCCTTTGCACCTGAAGTCAAAGCCGCAAGGGAAGATTGAACCTTTTCTTCGTCACGATTTGCTTTTGTTTTCTCAATACGCTCAATTTGAGAACGACGGACTTCGGTATTGTCAATTTCTAAGATATCAATGGTCTCTTCCGTTTCCAGTTCAAATCGATTAACCCCTACAATGATATCTTTGCCTGCATCAATTCTAGCTTGCTTGCGTGCTGCGGCTTCTTCAATTCGCATTTTCGGAACGCCGGCTTCAATCGCTTGGGCCATTCCGCCTAATTTTTCAATTTCTTCGATATGTTTCCATGCCTTTTGAACGAGCTCGTCCGTTAGCTTCTCGACATAATAAGACCCTCCCCATGGATCAATGACTTTGGTAATACCCGTTTCTTCTTGCAAATAGATTTGTGTATTTCTAGCAATTCGAGCAGAAAAATCAGTGGGTAAAGCAATGGCTTCATCTAATGCATTCGTGTGTAAAGATTGGGTTCCGCCGAAAGCGGCAGCTAACGCTTCGATGCATGTTCGTGATATATTATTATAAGGATCTTGTTCAGTTAAACTCCAGCCTGAAGTTTGGCAATGCGTTCGCAAAGACATTGACTTTGGATTTTTCGGATTGAAATCTTTTACCATTTTAGCCCAAATCATTCTACCCGCGCGCATTTTAGAGATCTCCATAAAATGGTTCATGCCAATGGCCCAAAAGAAAGAAAGGCGCGGCGCAAATTGATCGATATCCATACCTGATGCAATTCCTGCCTTGATGTACTCTAATCCATCAGCTAGGGTGTATGCAAGTTCTAAATCAGCAGTTGCACCCGCTTCTTGCATGTGGTAGCCTGATATAGAAATAGAATTGAATTTAGGCATATTTGCAGACGTGTATTTAAAAATATCTGCAATGATCCGCATCGAGTCTTTAGGCGGGTAGATATAGGTATTACGCACCATGAATTCTTTCAAAATGTCATTTTGAATGGTACCTGCTAATTGATCTGGTGATACTCCTTGTTCCTCAGCAGCTATGATATAAAAAGCCAGGATTGGAATGACCGCTCCGTTCATGGTCATAGAAACGGACATTTTATCCAATGGAATCTGATCAAAGAGGATTTTCATATCCTCAACGGTATCAATAGCTACCCCTGCTTTTCCGACATCACCTACAACGCGTTTGTGGTCAGAATCATATCCTCTGTGCGTCGCTAAATCAAAAGCGACGGATAGTCCCTTTTGACCAGCTGCTAGGTTACGTCTATAAAAAGCATTGGATTCTTCAGCTGTGGAAAAGCCTGCATATTGTCGAATAGTCCAAGGACGCATGGTATACATCGTCGAATAAGGGCCTCTTAAATTTGGTGCTATTCCTGATACAAAACCCAGATGTTTCACTTGATCCAAGTCAGATGAGGCATAGTGATTTTGAATGTCGATTTTCTCTGCGGTCTCGAAGATTTCCTCCGATTTATTGGAAACGGAATGCGCTTCATATTTTGCCTTGATATGGTTAAAAGACTTTCTACTCATCATTACCTTTTTCGTGTAAATAATTCTCTAAATAAAATGCCTCTAATGCTTTAAAGTCATTTATTTTGGTGACTGCTGCTTTTGGTTTAATCCACTCGTCAGTTCCGTTTGGATGCTTATTAACACCTAAAAAAGTTTTGTCACCATTATTTAAAGATCGGATTAGGGCTGATCGGTTGGATTCTATTTGATCTTGGATAAGATTTGATGCAAGGCCTGTCATGAGGCCTCCTTCATTTTCAGTAGCTAAGAATAAATCCCAACTTTTAGTGACTAATTCGGCACTTAAGTGCTCTAGAAAATAAGATCCAGCTGCAGGGTCAATAACTTTGTCTAGGTAAGACTCCTCCTTCAGAATTAATTGAATATTACGAGCTAACCGATCAAATCGGTTATCAATCTTTTCGTTTCCAGTTGTTCGATTGGTAATGGTCAAGGAATGACAGCCTCCAATAACAGCAGACATAGCTTGTGTTGTCTGCCTCAAAGGGTTGTTGTGGTTATCGTTAAGCGCTAAATAGCGAGAAGCCGTTTTTGCATAGATTCGGATTTCAGTATCATCAGCTTTATAATCATATCCCTCTAATAGAAGTTTGCATAAATTCTGTATGACGCGAAACTTAGCAATATTCACCAAGTAGTTTTCATTCACTGAAAGCTCTATCGTAATCTTTGGAAGAATTTCTTTAACGCTGAAACCTTCTTCAGTAAGCGCATGCAGGTACTCGTTCAAATGAGCTATTGTAAATGCCAGCTCTTGGGTGGTGCTGCCACCAGCATCTCCGTATATGTAACCAGAGACCCAAACGGAATTTTGGTTTTTATAGTTTTTATAGAATTCCACAAAGTCCCCCATTTTAATGCCTGCTTTGCCTTTATGGGCATGCAGAGCAATTGGGTCAAAAGCAACAATCGAATTTGCCGGAACCTGAGCTGCTAAGGCATCATTCAAGCTTTTAAATTGAACATCTGATTGAATATGTTCGAAAAGAACATTTTTGCTCAATTCATCAAAATCGTTCTGCTTGGTCCAGTTAATACCAATATTATTAATTCCATTATTAAGATCATTCAGCAGTTTTTTATTGGAAGTCGATGCGGAATAAATTTGGCGAATAAGCCAGTCATTATTTTTTCGATTTCGTATTAAATGATCTGAATTGCTTTTTGGAATGTTCGCACTGTGATGATAAGCTTTTATTTCTAAATCAGGTTCTGGTCTTGACACCAAAACTGATAATGGTTTTCCCTTTAAATCTTGCTTGATTTTTTCTACCCAGTTATCATAAGATACCGAATCGAATTGATCAAATAAATTTGTAGACATAAATTTGATTTTCTCTGTGTCCAACAAATTTAGTTTAAATTTTAGCTTGAGAAAAGAATTTGGCCACCACCTTAAAGGTAGTCCATAAGTATTTTAAAAATAATAACAAGAATACCACAGGCAGCCATAAAACCACTAATGGCATAATACCAAAAAGAGTAGCCTCTTTTTTTTACAATCATACCTGCTACGAGTCCCGTAATTAAAGATAATACGATGATATATGTTGCTGCTTCACCAATGGTCATTTAAATACTTTTTTTGCTTTTTCCCAATAGATATCCATTTCTTTCAAATTCATATCAGAAAGCTGTTTTCCTTCAGATGCGGCATTTGTTTCCATCCATTGAAAACGATCAATGAATTTTTTATTGGTTTTTGCTAATGCATCCTCAGGGTTAATTTTATTCCATCGCGCATAATTAATCAATGCAAACAATACATCACCAAATTCGGCCTCCATTTCTGCTTGATTTCCTTTTTCTTCTTCAACTCTGAATTCAGCAATTTCTTCATTCACTTTATCCCAAACTTGCTCTTTATTGTCCCATTCAAAACCGATTCCTTTCACTTTGTCTTGAATCCGTGTAGCTTTTACCAAGGCAGGTAGTGATCTGGGAACACCTTCTAATACAGATTTTTTTCCCTCTTTCAGCTTTAGTTTCTCCCAATTGGCTTTTACCGTTTCTTCATCGTTGGCTTCTACATCACCATATATATGAGGATGACGGTGAACTAATTTATCACAAATGGCATTTAGCACATCTGCAATATCAAAAGCCCCTTTTTCGGAAGCAATCTTTGAATAAAAGACCATGTGCAACATGAGGTCTCCGATTTCACCCTTTAATTCATCCATGTTTTCATCTAAGATAGCATCGCCCAACTCATACGTCTCTTCTATCGTTAAATGACGTAAAGAGGCTAAGGTTTGTTTGCGATCCCATGGACATTGCTCACGTAATTCGTCCATTATTTTAAGTAGTCGATCAAAAGCCTGGAGTTTTTGGTTCATTTTTTCTTAATTTTGAACAAAATTAACCAAGTTGGTGAATAAAAACGGAATAAATTGAAGCAAGTTGTCCTTATTTTAATGGTGGTGTGGAGTGCTTTGGGGTGGACGCAAAATACAGGACCATTCTCAGTTGGTTTGCAATATAAAAACGGATTTCTTTCTGCACACCGCGAAACCATGCACCACCTCGTACAATCGCGGAATAATGTTTTGGAAGTTGATTTTAACCGGCAAGACACTTCAGGGACGGCATATAGTGACATTTATCGTTACCCAACTCAAGGTGCAAGTCTCATTCTTCATGATTATGGCTATCGACCAGTTTTAGGAGTAAGTTTTACTTTTTCAAGATTTACTAAGTTCCCAATCTATCAAAGTGAGCGTTGGGGGTTTTTCGATTTTCGTTTGGGACAAGGTGTAAGTTACATTACAGAGAAGTATGACTCCTTTGAAAACAAGAAAAATATCGCGATAGGTTCGCATATCAATGGTTTTGTCAACCTTCAATTTTCTTGGGAGAAACATTTTGAACATTTTTATTTCGGAGCCGGATTGGATTTTTCGCACATCTCCAATGCACGTTTAAAAACACCGAATCAGGGGCTGAATACGCTAACGGCGTTTGCTTCTGCAGGATATAATATTTCACCTAGAAAAGTTTATGATAAACCTAAATTTGACGGTGAGCTTTCTGATGTCAGGAAGTTTAATAAATGGCATTTTCGTTTCATTTTTGGTTTAAAGCAAAATTTACCTGATCACTTTGAAGCGAGGAATTTTGGAGTCGCTGCATTGCAAGGTTTATATCGAAAAAATGTAAGTCTATTATGGGATTTTGAGGCTGGAATAGATTTAGTTTACAATGAGGCGAATAGATGGTACTATGAGACGAATCCTGTTCCTGCATATCAGGCCTTACTTGTAGGAGGTTATTCCGGTATGTCTTTATCCTTATACCGCTCGCAAATTTATTTTGGACTAGGAGTTTATGCCTTGAATATAATTAATCCAGAAGGTTGGGTATATAATCGTGCAGGAATACGGCTATTATCGAATGAGAAATGGAATTTCTCCATAGGTATTAAAGCGCATGTGGGTGTTGCTGACTATTTAGAATGGGGATTAGGTTATCGTCTATAATGAAAAGAGAGAGAAATATGAAGTTAGGGGTATTCGTTTTTACACTGTTTTTTTTATTTCTGATTGGATGTCAAAAGCCAGAAGAACGTACTTGTTTTAAAAAAGAGGGTGATTATGCTGAGATAGAACTTGCGCTTGATTCGATCCGTGCTTTTCATTTAAATAAAAACATCAAGTATCGCTTTTATCAGGATGATCAGAGAAAGGTTATCATTAAGGGTGGAAATAATTTAATTCAGCAAATTGAAATCGATGTTCGAGATCAAGTGCTTTATGCGAGCAACAATAACCGCTGTCGTTTTCTAAGAGATTTTGAGGACATTGTTGAGGTGGAAATACATTATCCTTTTTATGATCGAATTTACGCTGAGCCAACGGATTCTGTTGTATTTGAAAACACCATTAAAGCCTATAATTTGGATATAGAAATTCGAAACGGTGGAGGGAGTTTGAAAATTCATACCGATGTTAAAAATAAATTAACCCTTGTTGTTTCATATGGTGCAGGAGATTTTACGCTTTCAGGAAAAACGAAGGATGCTGAATTGAAAATTCAAAATAATGGATCTGGTAATGCGGTCAATTTTTCGGCTACTTATATCTTCCTTTATCAAAACTCTACAGCCGATATGTTCATTAACCTCGATGATATTTATACCTATGCGATCATTGATGGTACCGGAGATATATTTCATATTGGCGTCCCCAAAAATTTTAAAAGAGACGGACAGGGGGTCGGTCAAATGATTCAACTTTAGGTATAAAAATATTTTGAGGGTAGACTACCAGACTTTTCGTAAATAATTTTACTTTTGGGTTAGTTTTAATAATTAAACCAAAATCTATATTATGCATAAGCAACGTTTGGCGGTGATGATCGCAGCTGGAGTAGGAGTGATTTCTACTTTTTTACCATGGGTTACAGTTTCAATATTCGGATTTTCTACATCTGTCAATGGAATAGGTACATGGCAAGGTATTTTAGTGTTTCTTCTTTGTGTTGGAGCTGGAATTTTATCCTTTATGGGAGAAGACAGAAATCGTCCGATAGAAGCCAATTTTGTGAAGTTTGTCGCTATTGCAGGAGGCGTTAGCTTCTTGTTAATGCTATTGATTGTTATATCCGGCGGTGGTGCAGGTGTTGGAAGTTTAGGAATGGGAGCATATCTCGCTTTGATTGCAAGCTTGGCTGTATTGGCTGTTCCTTTTGTTATTAAGGATAGCGGAGAGATCTCTATACCTTCTAAAGATAGCATAAAGGATGAATTTAACGAGATGAAAGACAATTAATTTATTATTAGAAATATTGAGAAAACGCCGTGAAAACGGCGTTTTTTATTTTAAACTAAATCAAAATGACAGAAATATCAGATGAAATATTAGAAGGAGATGTAAGGTCGTCTAAAAATGAATTACCAATGTTTTTAAATGTCCTTACGATTTTAACTTTTATAGGGAGCGGTTTCGGTGTGATCGGTTCCATAT
>JAURQI010000040.1 GCA_030836155.1 Crocinitomix sp. | reverse complement strand
TTTCGGTGTTTATGGCGGTTGGGTCCACCTCTTACCATTTCGAACAGAGAAGTTAAGCCAACTTGCGCAGATGGTACTGCCCTTTTAAGGGTGGGAGAGTATGTAGACGCCTCTTTTTAAAAACCTCATTTAGTTAGCTAAATGGGGTTTTTATCGTTTTAAACTGTTCGATTATCAACTGAATCTTTTTGTTAATGTTAAGATGGATGTGGCGTAGCTACATCTGTGAAAGTATAAGAACGCTCGATTTGTGCGGTATGCTCAATGCCAACATTCAAAAAGTGCCGAATGATTACTTCAGGCTATGATCATTAAAAATTACAAAACCGAGGCTTAGCTGAAATGAAAGTGGCTCGAGTTGAGATTGGCTGTCAAAATAATTAACAGTCGCTCGGATAGGACCTACAAGTGAATGATAAATTAGGGATACACTTGCTATTCCAAATCGACTCTCAAATAACTCACCTTCATAGGCGTTTCCGTCACCATCTCTCAAAATTCGTCTGATCGGCTGAAACATAAAGGCTTCAACTCGAAGATCAACTTTATCCTTTAACGTAAACACATTCATTAGACCAGCACCTAAGTATTTATTAGCGCGAAAATCATTATAAAAACCTGTTCTGGCATCTGGGATCGGTTGAAAAGCACGAGAAGAAATAATACTAGCCGTATAGTTTTGGAAAAACGGCTGACTAGAATAAAGTGCTTCAGCATAAATGCCTAGACGATATAGTCCTTTTTGAATAAAGTAGTTTTTATAATTTCCTTTAACATAAAACCAATTTTTGAAAGATTTGGTTGTTTCACTTATGCTCGAGGTTGAGCCTGGAACCGTCGTTTCTATTCCATGCAAGAAACGCGCTTTAATACTCAACCGTGAACCGGCTGACTCAAATTGTTTACGATTTAGTTTATCAATTATAAATTCCCCACCAGGCGAATAAAAAAGAAACCGCGTATTGTCTGTTGTGTCTAATTGTGTAAAGTTGTCTGTTTGATAATATCGGTTTTCATTAGACCCGTTGGTGAAATCTAAACTGAATTTTGTTTTTGAACTTGCCGGTATATGGTATCTAACAGACCAAAAACGCTCATTTAGAACCAAGTAAGAAGGTCTTGAATCTTCGAAAAAAGTTGCGAAACTTTTAAAATAATCCCATCTGTTCATAATGAATACAGGCTCTAAATAAGATGTAGTTCTAGTTGGTAGATAAAAACGAAGTCCTGATTTTACGGATCCGTAGAATTTTCCGAAATATGCATTAGCAAAAATGGTAATAGGCGTTACTTTAAAATCTGAATAGGATAAACTTAAAAAGCCCGTATTTACTGGTTTTGATGAATAATGTCCTCCAAAACCAGCTCTAAAGGGTTTCTCTTTCCGAATATTGATTGTGATTTGATGCGTGGAGTCTGAAATAGGCTCTAATGTTGGAAACATCGATAGGATATGCTCACTCTGATATAACCTCAGGTATCTCTTCTTTAAGGTAGCGTAATCCAAAACTTCGTTTTTCTTCTTTCTAATTAACTTACGTTCGATATATCTGCGCTCATTTTCATCCAATCCTTGTATTTGAATTTTTGAGATTTGAATTTTTGCATACTTCGAGCGAAAATGATTTCTTTTTTTGGAGAGCTCTTCTTCAGATACACGAAGTTGAACAAATTGTTTAATAGAATCTATTTTAATTAAGGCAGCCTCGTAACCAATTTGAATTGCAGCTTTGATTTTATCAAAATCAAAAGTTCCAATATCGCCCAATTCAGGCTCGATGATAATTCCACTCTCACACGGTAAACTATAATTCGAATGAGATGAGAACATATTCTTAATTTGCGACATCAGATCATCATCTTCAGGAGGTGCCTCATTATAACTGACGTTACTACCAATGATAAAGTCTGGATCAAACTCAGTGTACATTTCATTGGCAGGAAAGTTATTGTAAAGTCCTCCGTCAAACAATAAATTTCCATCTACTTCTATAGGACTTATAAAAAACGGATAAGTCATCGATGTCCTTACAGCAACATTTAAATTTCCTTTTTTAAATAAAACACTTTCCTTATTAACAATATTAGAAGCAACACAACGAAAGGGTATAAATAAACTATCAAAATCGCCATCACCAATACCTAAGTTATTACCCAAGTAATTCATGACTTCCAGGTCCAGGAATGTGGGGTTAAGTAAATTGGTGGGTAGGGATTTTTGAAATATAGAATCTTTTGCTAAATGTATAGACATCAACTCAGCATCACGATCTTGTTTATGAATAGCATATTCAAATTCGTCCTCCAATTCGCCCTCAGACATTTTAAGGAATTTGTCATTTAAAACAAGCTCTTCTATTTCCCATGGCGAATAACCTGAAGCATATAATGCTCCAATTAGCGCTCCTGCTGACGTTCCCGTTATGTAATCAATTGGGATCTGGTTTTCTTCGAGCGCTTTAAGAACGCCAATGTGTGCGAAACCAGTTGCACCGCCCCCACTAAAAACAAGGCCAACCCGCTGAGGCATAGCAATGCTAGGCAGCAAAAGAATAACAAAATATGTTAGAAACCGAATCAATCTATAAGTTTATTCAAAGGTAATGGTTTTTTTTAATGGTTATCTCAACGGTTTATACCCTTATATACAGCGCAAATTCTATCTTTGCAAAAATAGTTTTATGGATATTGTAGCAAAAACCTTTTTTGGATGTGAACACATTTTGGCCGAAGAGATTCGCGAGTTAGGAGGGAAAAACATTAAACTAGGTAATCGTGCCGTTTATTATGAAGGCGATACGGAGTTGTTATATGCTTCAAACCTTTGGTTAAGAACTGCAATCTCTATTCTAGTTCCGATTCGCTCTTTTCGTTTTAGAGACGAGGAAGATTTGAAATATTTGTTTACTAAGTTCAACTTCTCGAAGTACATGCGTCTTTCTGACACTTTCGCTGTTAAAGGAGCTGTAAACTCGACCTTGTTTCGTCATTCTGGATATCCATTGCTTTTATTAAAAGATGCTATTGCTGATCATTTCAGAGACCGTTACGATAAAAGACCATCTGTTGATTTAGCTAAGCCAAAGGTTCTTTTTGATTTGCACATTGATGATCGTCATTGTACTGTGTCACTCAATAGTTCAGGTGCTCCGCTTTATCAGCGAGGATATCGTAAGAAAACAGGGTTAGCGCCTATTAATGAAGCCATTGCAGCAGGTTTGATTTTGATGAGTGGTTGGGATAAAAAATCTAATTTTCTGGATGTTTTTTGTGGGTCAGGCACAATTCCTATTGAAGCCGCGTTGATGGCAAATGGTATTCCTGCAAACATTGCTAGAAAGCAATATTCATTCATGAATTGGCCAGATTTTGACCAAGAAAAATGGAGAACGATATACAAAGCGGCACCAGCTCACCCAAGACGTGATTTAGATTTTAAGATTATTGGATCGGATACAGATGGAGATATGATTCTATTAGCCAGAGACAACGTGAAGGCCCTACCGTTAGGAAAAACAATATCATTTGAGGTAAAAGATTTTAAAGATCAAGAAGCGCCTGAAGGAAAAGGCGTACTCATTTCTAACCCACCTTATGGCGAACGATTAGAAGAAGACGATATCAACGAATTGTATCAAGACATTGGAAACTACTTCAAAAGAAAAATGCCGGGTTATAATTGTTGGGTAATCAGTTCTAACATGGAAGCCTTGAAGCATATTGAGCTGAAGCCTTCGCAAAAAACGACTGTATTTAATGGCTCATTGAATTGTGAATTTCGGAAGTTCGAAATATTCGAAGGCAGTTTAATAGAACATAAGTTCGGTAAAGTAAACGAGCGAAGAGAACCTAAGCGCAATAAAAAGAAGAATAAGGACTAGCCTTTGCTTTAAGAATGGGAAGTTTCAAATGCTTTCCATAAATTATCATTTGGGACAGGCGCAACGATTTCAACGGTCTCCTTTTTCACAGGGTGAACAAAACTTAATTTACGCGCGTGCAGACAAATTGAACCGTCTTTATTCGATCGTTTGGCACCATATTTCAAATCTCCTTTGATAATACAGCCCATATGAGATAATTGAACTCGTATTTGATGATGTCTTCCGGTCATCGGATTGATTTCTATAAATGAATACCGATCTCCCTTTCCTTTTAACGCATAATCTAATTCAGCCTTTTTAGCACCAGCAGTGTTCTCGCTAACGACGTGACTTTTATTATTTCGCTCCGTCTTCTGTAAAAAATCAATCAGTTTTCCTGTTGCGGTCGTTGTTGATTTTTCTGTTATGGCCCAATACGTTTTCTGGATGTCACCTGATTTGAATAACGCGTTCATTCTTGTTAACGCTTTACTTGTCCTTGCGAATAAAACAAGTCCGCTTGTGGGTCGATCAAGACGGTGTACGGTACCTAAAAAAACATCTCCCGGCTTATTGTATTTGTTTTTGATATAAGCTTTCACATCATCACTGATGGGGAGATCTCCTGTTTTATCTCCTTGAACCAATGCTCCAGCAGGCTTATTGATAACGATCAAGTGGTTATCTTCGTATAAGACGCTATCAGAAATATTAATATCTCTAGTATTGTTCTTTGTCATTTGGGAAATCTCCTGCTCTTACGTCGATAATATATTGTTCAAATGAATTCTTCATTTCTTGATGCAAATTATGGTATTTTCTCAAAAAGCGTGGATTGAACTCATTATTGATTCCTAACATATCATGACTAACCAAAACCTGACCATCAACTCCGTTCCCAGCGCCAATTCCGATCACCGGAATATCGATACTTGCAGCGACTTCAGCCGCTAATTTTGCTGGTATTTTTTCTAGTACAAGAGCAAAACATCCAGTTTCTTCTAATAATTTTGCATCACTTATGAGTTGTGAAGCTTCATCTTTTTCTTTTGCTCTAACCGTATAAGTTCCAAATTTATAGATGGACTGCGGTGTTAAACCTAAATGTCCCATAACAGGAATACCGGCAGACAAGATTCTACGGATAGATTCTACAATTTCTTCGCCCCCCTCAAGTTTCACAGCATGTCCTCCAGATTCTTTCATGATTCGAATCGAACTCATTAATGCCTGTTTCGAATCGCCTTGATAAGATCCAAATGGAAGATCAACAACGACTAGTGCTCTGTCTATTGCACGCACCACAGAAGAAGCGTGATAAATCATTTGATCGAGCGTAATAGGTAAGGTCGTTTCATGTCCTGCCATCACGTTTGAAGCAGAGTCGCCTACGAGAATGATATCAATTCCTGCTTGGTCAAGTATTTTAGCCATCGAAAAATCATAGCCGGTGAGCATTGCAATTTTCTCACCATTGGATTTCATCTCTTGCAATACATGGGTTGTGACCCTTTTTACTTCTTGATGTACTGACATATTTTAAATTTGTATGAACGCAAAGTTATGAATAATAATACTTAATTGAGCCAACATAACAATAACTATAAATCGAGTTATATTGGATACCTTCCTCCAAATATCCTTAACTTTGACTGACTTCAATTTTTTTAAACCAATTGTATATGCGAGTCCTTGTTTTAGGTGCTAGTTCGAATCCACAACGTTATTCAAATATGGTTATGAGAGATCTACGATACTACAATCACGAAGTAGTAGCTGTGGGGAGAAAATCAGGCGAGGTGGAAGGAATGAAAATCCAAACAAACCTACCTGAAGACTCAATCATCGATACCGTCACCGTCTATTTGAGTGAACAAAATCAAGGACCGTACATGGCTTATTTGAAAAATTTGAAACCGAAGAGAGTTATTTTTAATCCCGGGGCTGAGAATGATAAGCTCGCGATGGAGTTAGAAAAATTGGGAGTAGAATGTGTAGAAGCATGTACGTTAGTGATGCTGAGAACCAATCAATTTTAATGCATGTTTAAGCAGTTACTTATCATAATCATAATAGTTTCTGCACCAGTATTTGCTGCAGAAAAAATCAAAGGAATCAGTTTCGTAGGCTCTAGTGAGCCAATAGATTCGTTGGATGTTCAACCAATAGTAGATGTCAATGCCAATTGGGTAACCCTAATGCCTTATGGTTTTATTGGAGGAGATCAACGCATTAAATATAATTCAAAATGGCAGTGGTGGGGGGAAAAGGATATAGGCGTTATTGAAACTATAAAGCTATGCAGGGCGCGGGGGTTAAAGATTATGTTAAAGCCACAAATTTGGATTATGAATGGCTATACAGGCGATTTCAAATGCTCCAACAACGCCCAATGGGAGGTTTTTGAAAAATCTTACCGAGATTTTATTTTACACTTTGCTAAATTAGCTCATTTACATAGGGTTGATCTTTTTTGTATCGGCACGGAATGGCGAGATTTCATTCAAGCTAGGCCAACATTTTGGAATAAATTGGTCAATGAGGTTGACTCTGAGTATGAAGGAGCTTTAACTTATGCTGCGAATTGGGATGATTATCAAAAAGTTCCATTTTGGTCTGCTTTAGACTATATTGGAGTAAACGGTTATTTCCCTGTTAGTTTGAGTAAAAATCCTGCGGTAAGCGAAATCAGAAAAGGGTGGACTATTCATTCCGAAGCGTTGCGAAAATCTGCCAAAGAACACAACAAGAAAATAATCTTTACAGAAGTGGGGTATCGAAGTATGGAAGGAAGCACCATCTCACCTTGGGAACATAATACGAGAAAAAAAGCATCTTTAGATATTCAAAGTAGAGCATATCGCGCTATGTTTGATGTTGTTTGGGAGAAGGATTGGTTTGCAGGAATGTTTATATGGAAATGGTTCCATAATCACAAAGAACAGGGAGGGAAAGGTACAGTGGGGTACACTCCCCAGAATAAACCAGCGCAAGAAGTGATTCAAAAATTTTGGGCAAGCCATGAATAATTCACGATAGACTGTTATCAATAATCATCCAATAATAATTGGAGCTATTGATCTTGGTTTAACTTTGGATATTCAATTTTAAAGATGACAAAAGGTCAAATCATATTCGTTTTAATTGCCTACTTCTTGGTATTGGTTCTTATTTCTTGGTTGACAAGCAGGAAGTCAGATAATGATACTTTTTTCTCAGGTAATCGAAATAGCCGCTGGTATGTGGTTGCCTTTGGAATGATCGGTGCTTCATTATCGGGTGTTACTTTTATTTCTATCCCAGGAACAATCGATGGCAATGGTTTCACCTATTTGCAGATGGCTTTGGGGTACATTTTGGGTTATGCAATTATCGCTTTTGTATTGTTACCACTCTACTATCGACTTAATTTGACCTCTATATATGGTTATTTAAAACAACGATTCGGTCGTGAAGCCTATAAAATGGGGGCTGGATTTTTTATTTTGTCTCGTTTGATTGGAGCGGCATTGCGTATGTATTTGGTTGTTGTTGTTTTACAATCATTTGTTTTTGACCCATTAGGGGTTGGTTTTGAATATACGGTTGTTTTTAGTATTCTCTTGATATGGGTCTACACCTTTCGAGGTGGCATTAAGACAATTATATGGACAGATACACTTCAAACCCTCTTTATGCTGGTCTCTGTGGGACTGAGCATTTATATGATCGCTGGTGAAATGGGGATTTCAATAGGTGAGATATACGGTAAGTTAGATGAAGCCGGCATGGGGACTTTGTTTCAAACAGAAGATGGAAATGCAGGAAATTACTGGATAAAGGGAGTGTTAGGTGGTATGTTTATTACACTTGGAATGACTGGGGTAGATCAGGATATGATGCAGAAGAACTTAACCTGTCGTAATCAAAATGAAGCACAGCTGAATATGGTAACTTTTTCGGTTGTTCTTTTCTTTGTAAATGTATTATTCATTGCCTTAGGAGGCCTATTGTTTCTTTATATTCAATCGGATCCGGAAGTAGCGACAATATGGCATTCATTCGATGAGGGTGGAAAAGCACAGGGAGATTTATTATTTGCAACTATTGCTTTAAAAGGCAATTTAGGGATTGGCCTGGCCGTATTCTTCTTGTTAGGGTTGATTGCTGCGGCATACAGCAGTGCTGATTCCGCATTAACGTCTTTAACGACATCTTTCTCAATAGATTTTATGAACATCGAAGAACGTGAGAAAAAAGATCAAGAACGAATTCGTAAAATTACACATGTACTAATGTCCGTTGCTCTTTTGTTGACGATATTGATTTTTAAATATGTTAAAAGTGACAATGTCGTCTGGGAATTATTCAAAGCGGCTAATTATACATATGGACCTCTGCTTGGATTATTTATGTTTGGAATCCTAACCAAACGTCAAGTCAAAGGTCTTTCGATTATCTTAATCAGCATTTTAGTACCGACTGGATTGTTCTTTTTGAATAAATTCTCAGCACAATTATTCGATGGGTATCTGTTTGGACCTGAAATGTTAGGGATTAATTCCTTAATGGTATTTGTTTTCCTGTGGTTTTTTTCGACAAAAATTGTAAGCAAAACAGAAAGCACCGACCACTTAGTTGAATAAAGCAATAGAAATTCAAGAGTTAAGCCATTTTGGCAGACTTTTTTTAGTGGTATTGAAATTGTAATGTATAAATTGGTAAACGAAATAAATAATTAGACTTATGGCTTTAGAAATAACAGAAGCAAATTATGATGAGATAGTTAGCGGAGCTGACAAACCAGTGGTATTGGATTTTTGGGCAGCTTGGTGCGGACCGTGCAAAATGATTGGTCCTCTTATCGAAGAAATGCACAATGAATACGAAGGAAAAGCAATCATTGGTAAGGTTGATGTAGACAATAATCCTGGAATTGCAGGAAAATTTGGTGTAAGAAATATACCAACTGTTGTATACCTTAAAGGTGGTGAGCTTGTTGATAAATCTGTAGGAGCTGTTCCTAAGGCTCAACTTACTTCTAAATTGGATGCTATTTTATAATAGGCATTCTCGAGAGAATTAAAAAAAAGGATACCTATATATAGGTATCCTTTTTTTTTGTAAATAATAAGATTGTTGTGGTTAATAAAAGTCTGAAGAATCCAGTTCTTGGAATGACTTCTTACCACCCAAAAATCGCTGAACAATAATGCTTCCTTTGTAAGTGCCAACCGTGACTTTTTGAGTTCTTGCTATTTTCTCTTTCTTTCTTTTCTTTAAGAACTTTCGCAATTGCCCGTAAAACTTAATATGAGCCTTAAAGACGGCGGCAAAATGGCGCCCCTGGAATTTTAATAAAAATACTGAAGCTGCAATTCCATCTAAAATCAGACGCTTTATCAACTTCATGAATAGGATACCTTCATAGTTCTTAGTGACCATATAGAGGCTATTTCTGAAGTTGAGAAATGTTTTTCTTGGGTTTTGATAACTTAACGTTCCACCGCCAACATGATAGATGGTAGAGTTAGGACAATAATAAATTTGATGACCACGTGACTTTAGTCGCCAGCACATGTCAATTTCCTCCATGTGCGCGAAGAAGTCCTCGTCTAAGCCTTCAACTTCATGGTAAGCTCCAGATCGTATGAAAAGACAAGCTCCAGTAGCCCAAAACACTTCTTTGTTCTGATTATATTGATTTTTATCTAACTCTGTTTGCCCAAAAATTCGACCTTGACAAAAGGGATAAAAATCAGTGTCTAAAAATCCTCCAGCCGCGCCAGCGTGCTCAAACCTTTCCTTATCAGCGTAGGCTAAAATTTTTGGTTGAACAGCAGCAATGTTTTTATCAGAATCTAAAAGTTGTATGCATGGCTCAATCCAATTAGGAGTCACCTCAATATCGGAGTTTAATAAAACATAATATTCGGCCTTTACTTGCTTTAAGGCGTCGTTGTATCCTTTCGCAAAACCACCATTTTCTTCATTGATGATGAGTCTTATATCAGGAAATTCTTCCTTTAAAAACGGCACCGAATTATCGGTGGATTGATTATCTGCAACGATCACTTCAGCATGAGGGCTGTGCTCAATTACGCCAGGCAGAAATTTCTCTAGGAATCCTTTACCATTATAGTTTAATATGACTACAGCGACTCGCTTCATAACGAAAGGCATCAAATATAATAAGTAAAGTGCCGAATAAGATTTAAAAAGTGGCTAAATATTACATTCCGCCATTGTATAGCTCTCTTGCGTTGCCACCATAATGTATTGAACTACCGGGGTTGTCAACATTTGTATTGGGTGTGTCTCGCTTATAAAGGTCGGTTTCCCAGCGGAAGTTTTGCAATTCACCCTGCATGTCAGAATGTAGCAACGGATAGTCATTGGTGATTAAATCGGGATTGTAGAATACAAATCGCACATTCGATCGCTGTCCGATTCGATAATAATGCCAAATTTGATATGGGTATGCACTAGGTTCGTTTGGTCGATCGGCAATGGCATTAGGTGATCCATATTTTAAATGAATACGACCACGATCAGTTTCCCAACCATATTTAATTTGTGTTCCAAATAAACGTTCTGTGTAATAAACTTGTTGTTTATAATTCAGCCATGATTCGTACGTATTAACAGGTTCAGTTTCCTTCCAAAAAGCATGAAAATAATTTTCCATCGCTGTCGTATCAGTCCCCTTCAACATTTTTCGAATGGTTTCATATTCATATCGTTCAGCAATAATCATTGAGCTTCCTAAAAAATAGGCAATTGAGTCACGCGGAAAATCATTTTTGAAACGGGAATCGATTTCTAAATCCTGCGAAGCTGCCGCAGCTAAATCGAATTCTATTTTATTGCGTCGTTGAAAAAACTCTGTTTTGCTTTGTAGCGTATCACCTGATTTGTCAATTACATGAACTGTAAGATTATATTCCCCAGATCGCAAATTCTCAATGGGCACAAACATGATCACTGGAACTACAGAATTAGCAGTGAGTCGCTTAAATTTAAAAATATCGCTTATAGGTTTGCCTTCAGGATAAGTAGAGATCGAGCAAGTAAATAAAAATTGCGCATTTTGACCTATTAGGTTTGACGAGTTATATACTTCTGCATAAAAAGCAATCTTATCG
The DNA here is from genome assembly GCA_030836155.1 of Crocinitomix sp. Classification (GTDB taxonomy): domain Bacteria; phylum Bacteroidota; class Bacteroidia; order Flavobacteriales_D; family Crocinitomicaceae; genus Crocinitomix. The sequence goes on along the minus strand of JAURQI010000040.1, from coordinate 29,885 downwards.
TATTCTGGAGGATAATAATTCGTCATGAATGGGAGCAAGAAGAAACCACTTTTGGTGAAGTTGTTCTGCTCATCTGTTTTACGGGCATCCTCTATAAATTCAAGGTCGGAAATTGCAATTTCATCGGCGTTTACACCATTAATTTGGATGGCTTGCTCGCCTTGAACACTTTCGCCAGTTAACTGATCCACTATTATTAGTTCGTAATCATAAATGCCCTCGGCTAAGCTATATCTTCTCACATCATAGAAGTCATCAACAAGAGAGTCAGCCATTAAAGGCGAGTCGAGTACATATTTATCGAAGACGACCACGCTATCACCTTGACTGAAAATTTGAGTAATCTCCACTTTAGATTGCAGGTTGCCCATACCGTCACCTTTGTACTTAAAAGAACCCCCAATAAATTGAAGAGAAGTACTCAAGATGTTTTGTTGATCAGGTGTATGAAAAACTTTATAATTAAAGTATACTTTAGGTTTGGAAAAAGCCGCTGTGGCCATAAAAATGAAGAGTATTGTAATCCAGTTTTTCATCCAGTAAGCGTTTAAAGTATAAAGATACGGAATTATTAATTTCTGTATGAAGATTTATGCTGATTGGAGTGTATTATTGATTGATCTGTAGATAGAATAGGTGACTTTAAGCGAACTATCGAAGGCTTATGGAGTAAAACAAAAAAGCGCAACTGTTTAGAATTTCGCTTTTCATTGAGCGGGAGACGAGACTCGAACTCGCGACCCTCAGCTTGGAAGGCTGACGCTCTACCAACTGAGCTACTCCCGCTTATTTATTCTGTAGCGAAGTGCCTGTGCCGATTTAGTTGAACAGAGCTACGCTCGTTGTGAAACTTTATCGGTAAGCTACTCCCGCTTGCCATTGTGTGACTTTTGGTGAAGTCCAATAACAGATGCAAATATACGTTTAAATGCTAATTGGCAAGAAGAATTAAAACTAAATTGGTTTCAAAACTCTATTTTTGTAGCCATAAGAAATGCGGATAAATAATAGGAACTTGATATGGAGAACTTTAGGGAAGTTTTAATTAAAATTTATCAGCAAACAAATCAGTTTGGCAAGTATGCAGGGATGGAATTAACAAAGTTTGAGTCAGAGGGGATTGCCTATCGACTTGAAGTTAAGCGAGAGCATCTTGCAACACCTACAACGGCCCACGGTGGCGTTATAGCTGGTTTTATGGATGGTGTACTTGGTTTAGCAGCGCTCTATGTTTCTTCGGAACGGGCAGAATTGGTTTCAACCGTTGAGTTTAAGATCAACTTTTTAACTCCAGTTCGTCTTGGTGATGTTTTGATAGGAGAAGGTAAAGTTATTTCTGCGGGGAAACGAATCATTGTTACAGATGGTCTCATCTATAAGGAGGGAAGTCATGAAAAAGTGGCCATTGCCACAGGTACCTTTAACGCCTATCCCTATCAGAAGAGTGGAATGACTTTCGATCAAGTGAAAGATAAGATCTAAACCAGAGAAAAATCAGTCTTTTTTTTAAGGATTTTTCTTCACAGAATTGATTAATCTGCAGACCTACTTTCTAGTAAATTATACTACCTTTGCCTTTAAACTTAGCCGATATTTGGTTAACGAATAGAGGATCTAAAATACAAAGCATGATAAAGTTATCCGATCGTGTCAATAGTCTGGCAGAGTCAGCTACCATTGCGATGGCGCAGAAGAGTCGCGAGCTAAAAGCAGAAGGTAAAGACATTATATCATTAAGCCTAGGCGAACCTGATTTTAATACACCCGACTTTGTAAAAGAAGCGGCAAAAAAGGCTGTCGATGAAAACTATTCTAAGTATATGCCTGTGCCAGGATACTTAGATCTTCGTGAAGCTATTGCGGCGAAATTCAAACGAGATAATGGCTTAGACTATACTGCAGATCAAATAGTTGTATCCACCGGTGCTAAACAGAGTTTAATTAATTCGATTTTAGCATTGGTTAATTCAGGTGATGAAGTCATTGTGCCAGCACCGTACTGGGTGACTTATGTTGAACAAGTTCGTATGGCCGGTGGCGTTCCAATTATTATTGAAACATCAATCGATACAGATTTTAAAATCACCCCCAATCAGCTCAAAGAAGCGATTACTTCAAAGTCGAAATTGATGATTTTTAGTAATCCTTGTAATCCAACTGGTTCTGCCTACAGTGAAAATGAATTAGCAGGTATTGCCAAGGTTGTAGCTAAAACAGATGAGTTTTATGTGATCTCTGATGAGATTTATGAGCATATCATTTTTGAAGGTAAAAATCACAGTTTTGCAAAATTCCCAGGAGTATATGACAAGACCATTACTGTAAACGGTGTGTCAAAAGCATTTGCTATGACCGGATGGAGAGTTGGGTATATTGGGGCTCCAAAAGAAATTGCAGCTGCTTGTGCTAAACTCCAGGGACAGTATACATCTGGCACTGGTTCGATTAGTCAACGTGCAACAAAAGCAGCAGTTGAAGCTGATCCGAAGGAAATCCAGTTTATGGTAGAAGCATTTAGAAGAAGACGTGATTTAGTACTCGATCTTCTTCGACAAATAGATGGATTGAAAATAAACGTTCCTGAAGGCGCATTCTATGTGTTCCCTGACGTCACTTCCTTTTTCGGAAAGAGTTATAATGGGAAAACAATTGAGAATGCAACTGATTTGTCACTTTACCTTTTAGATGAAGCCATGGTGGCGACAGTTACCGGCGTTGCATTCGGAGATCCTAATTGTATTCGAATTTCATACGCCACTTCAGAAGATGTATTGATCGAGGCAATCAGTAGAATTGAAAAGGCATTGGATAAATTAGAAGCATGATTAATTTGAAAAGCGCGTTCAACGCATTTAATCAGAAGAAAATTATTATTGTTGGTGATGTAATGATAGACACCTACCTGAATGGAGGGGTTAATCGGATCTCGCCAGAAGCTCCCGTGCCGATCGTTCAATTTAAATCACGTGATCATAGATTAGGCGGCGCTGCAAATGTGGCCTTGAATATTAAAGCGCTTGGAGCTCAAGCATTTATTTGCTCGGTGGTTGGAAAAGATGAGGATGGTGATCTGTATACAAGATTGATGAATGATAATGCGTTGAACCAACGCGGAATCATACGCGCAGATGATCGCATCACAACAGTAAAAACTCGCGTTATTGGTAATAACCAACAATTACTAAGAGTAGATCATGAACAAACGGATCCAATTTCATCACTTTTGGAATTTTCATTGATTGAACGGGTTAAAGAAATTGCTGATAAAGAAAAGGTTGACGCCATTATTTTCCAAGATTATAATAAAGGTGTCTTGACGGAAAACGTTATCAAGACATTAATTGAATTTGCAAACGAGAACGACATTTATACTACCGTAGACCCTAAAAAAGAAAACTTTTTTGCGTATTCGGGTGTTACTCTTTTTAAGCCAAACCTGAAAGAATTAAAAGAAGGAGTTGGTGAGTTTTTTGAAATGGAGGAGAAAGATCGTTTCGCAGAGGCGATTAACAAGTTAAGAGAGCAAGTCAAAGCAAAAATGACGTTTGTGACCTTGTCCGAGCATGGTGTTTACATGAATGCTGAAGATCAGCATTATTTCATACCTGCTCATTTGCGAGACATTGCAGATGTGTCCGGTGCTGGGGATACGGTTATCAGCGTCGCGACTTTGTGTATTACTTGTAATCTTCCACCAAAAAGTGTGGCAGAGATAGCTAATCTTGCAGGAGGACTCGTTTGTGAAAAAATAGGCGTAAGTACTGTAGGTAGAGAGCAGTTGATGAGTGAAGTGTTGGCACTATAAAGAAAGATAACATTGGGAACAAAAGTAAAGCCTTACAATAAGGAAGAATCATCAAAAAAAGAAGAAGTTGAAGAAATGTTTGATAACATTTCTGGAAAGTATGACTTCTTGAATCACTTCTTATCATTAGGAATCGATAAAATATGGAGAAAAAAAGCAATCAAATTGCTGAAGCCTTTCCAGCCGAAAGTCATCATGGATATGGCAACTGGCACGGGTGATTTTGCCATTGAAGCGTTAAAACTGAATCCAGAAAGAGTGGTGGGGGTCGACCTTTCAAATGGTATGTTAGAAGTTGGGCGAAAGAAGATGAAGAAGAAGTCAGTTGACAACATCATAGAAATGGTGCAAGGCGACTCTGAAAATCTGACCTACGAAGACAATACATTTGACGCCTTTACTGTTGGGTTTGGTGTTCGAAACTTTCAAAATTTGGAAGCAGGTTTGTCTGAAATGCTTCGTGTATTAAAACCAGGAGGAGTGGGTTTAGTGCTTGAGTTTTCTAAACCGAAAAAATTTCCAGTTAAACAATATTTCGCTTTTCACTCAAGATATGTGATCCCTACTATCGGTAAAGCTATTTCCAAAGATAAGGCGGCTTATTCTTACTTGCCAGAATCCGTTGCTGCCTTTCCCGAAGGGCAAGATTTTGTGGATATCATGACTAAAGTGGGGTATCGTGATATCAAATCTAAAAAAGTAGGTGGTGGTATTGCCACGATATACTACGGATTGAAATAATCGTTTCTCACCGAATTCTTTGTAACTTTGACAGCTATTATTATTATGAGATTATCTCATTGGATATAATAAATTGAAAAGCAAGACGTTTTACGCGTATTAATGAAGGTTCAAAAAGGATATATACTCGTACTCATTTCGTGCTTGACGGCCTTTCAAGGTCTCTCGCAACGCTATGGTAAAAATATACCTGACTTTGAACATAGAAAGTTTCATTTTGGAACTGCATTAGGCGGTACAAGTACCACTTATAATTATGAATTAAAGACTAGTTTTACTGAATTCGACTCCGTCTATCAAATTAATATTAATGCCGGACCTGGTTTTGCGATTCAATTACCATTGATATCATGGAATATCCATTCGACTTTTCACTTGCGTACCATTCCATCTTTAACCTTTCATGATACTGAATTTTTATACAGTTTCTGGAGGAATGGCGAACGTGAAACAAAGTCAACTCGGACACAACCCACTTTGTTAAACTTTCCATTATTGCTGAAGTTAAACACGAAAAGGATCAATAATTTTGCAGCTTATGCCATTACCGGTGCATCCTACAGTTATGACTTGGCAAGTCAGGATGATGTAGATCAATCATTAAGTGATCCAATTATCAAATTAAAGCGACACGACTTTGCTTATCACGTCGGGGGTGGATTCGATTTTTACTTACCATATTTTAAGTTCGGGATTGAAATTAAATTGAGTAATGGCATGCGTAACCTATTGATTCAGGACGATACATTTTTCTCAGCACCTCTGCAAAGTCTAAAATCGCAAGTCTGGTGGTTCTCCATAACCTTTGAAGGATAATACGAAATGGTTAAGACAATTGATCTCCGTATACCATCTGAAAAGATTCATGACGAAGACTATATAAAAGAAATTGTCAACAGACAGGTAAACGAAAAGCCATCCGCAATTCGTCATATAGAATTGCGAAAGCGATCGATAGATGCACGTAAGCGAAGTATCATGTATAATCTACGTTATGATGTATATATCAATGAAGATTATAAAGCACCTGCACCTTATTTCATTCCCAAGGATGTTTCAAATAAGGATGTAATTGGAATTGTAGGTTCGGGTCCAGCAGGTTTGTTTGCAGCACTTAAAGCGATAGAAAACGGACAGCGTCCGATTATTTTTGAAAGAGGAAAAGATGTTCGTGCTCGAAGACGAGATCTCGCAAAAATTCACAAAGAACACCTAGTAGACGAAGATTCAAATTATTGTTTTGGAGAAGGCGGTGCAGGAACTTATTCCGATGGTAAACTATATACTCGATCTAAAAAACGAGGGGATTTAAAAAAAGTACTGGAATGGTTTGTGCATTTTGGCGCTGATTCAACAATTTTAGTTGATGCCCATCCACATATTGGTACGAATAAGCTTCCTAAGATCATTCAGGCTATGCGCGAGTGCATCATTGAATGTGGAGGAGAAGTTCGCTTCAATACAAAAATGACGGACATTCTATTAGCGGATGATCAGATAAAGGGACTTTTACTGAACGACAAGGAAGAGTTCAGATTAGATGATCTTATCTTGGCGACTGGACATTCAGCTAGAGACGTATTTAACGTCTTGCTAGATCACGAAATTGAAATGGAGTCAAAGTCATTTGCTTTAGGTGTTAGAATTGAACATAAACAAGAATTGATTGATCAGATACAGTATCATGGACAACTATCAGGAGAGACTTTGCCACCGGCATCTTATTCCTTAGTAGCTCAGGTTGATGGTATGGGGGTTTATTCATTCTGTATGTGTCCTGGTGGTATTGTCGCACCTTGCGCTACAGAACAAAGTGAGGTGGTAACCAATGGATGGTCCCCCTCTAAGCGGAACAACCCTTATGCAAATTCAGGTATTGTTGTTCAAATTGCTCCTGATGATCTACCTAATTATAACGTCAACGATCCTTTCGCTGCACTAAAATTTCAACAATCCGTTGAAAAAGCATGTTGGGAAGCCGCTGGTAAAACACAAGCTGTACCGGCGCAGCGGTTGCTCGATTTCATTGAAGGCAGGCAATCAAAAGACTTACCATTGACATCTTATCAGCCCGGAATAGTATCGGTTAATTTGGCTGATGTTTTACCGCCTTTTATAGCGAAACGATTGCAAAAAGCTTTTAAGGAATTTGGCAGAAAGATGAGAGGTTTTCTAACCAATGACGCTGTTGTCCATGCCCCAGAATCAAGAACATCCTCTCCCGTTAAAATCCCGAGAGATAAGAAGACACTCCAGCATATCCGCGTGAAAGGATTGTATCCGTGTGGTGAGGGGGCAGGGTATGCAGGCGGAATTATTTCTGCTGCGATAGATGGTATCCGTTGTGCTGATCAGATTCATGCGAAGAAGCAGGAGGATTAAGAACTGACGTCCGTCATTTTTTTCTATACTGGATATTAGTACTTTACATCTTTATATTCCACCACCTATCCCTTTTAATATTAAAGAACAGCACAATCCAGGAGAAATCCGTCCACGTTTTAGACTTATTAAACCTTATACGCAAGATGAGGTGATGGACTTATTAGATAAGTTTACGTCAGAAGATGAAACGGTCATTGGTAAGCGGGTTTACGATATGTATTATTTGGATATCCCTAAAAAAGAACAACATTATTGGTCGCCGGAACTGCGCATTATGTTGGAGGAAAATTTAGCCGGCGAAGGTACTTTTGTGCGCTGTGTTGTTGGTCCGCGTCAAAGTGTTTGGCTGCTATTTGTGTTTATCTATGGCTTTTTGAGTGTCCTGACACTATTTGGTGGAATGTATGGGTTGGTGCAATGGAATCGTGGCGGATCAGCAGGATGGCTTTGGTGTTTCCCCATCGCCTTACTTATTATTTTCAGTTATCAAATGCTGCACTTGTTCAGCGTACTTTATCACAGCATTGGGGAAAAGCATTTAGAACGAAAATAAGAAGCTTTATACGACTTTAGTCCAAGTAAGCCACTTCATTCTTGCCAAACTCAACAACAATATTATCCTTGAGCGTTGTTGAAATATTCAGTCCAACGAAGTCGGCTTGAACCGGAAATCTTCGATGCGTTCGATTAACAAGGGTAGCTACTTTGAGTGCATTTATTTTATTTTCTAATAAACGCCTTACAGCGTGAATCATCGTGCGTCCAGAATTGATAACATCATCAATTACAACAACTGTTCTTCCAGTCAAAGTATGATCATCAATCGTTAATGTGACAGGGCTCCCCAATGGATTATCCTTTTGCACATTGATCGCAAATAATTCAATCTTCTGATCCGTAATGGTTTTGAGATGAGTGGCGATACGTTCAGCCAGTGCCATTCCGTTTCCCGCTATTCCGGCAATAAAAATAACATCCTGTTCAAACGTGTTTTCAAGAATTTCAAAGGCAATACGCTCAATCTTCTGTCGAATTTGACTTTGGTTTAATACAATGGATTCGTCTTTCATAGGACTGAAATTACTGACAATAGTCGTTTAGACAAAAGTAGCAAACAATTAAAAAAGGGGCAGATTAAAATGATAAAATCATTGATTATCACAAGGTCTTGTGATCTAAGAAAGCATTTAGCTTATGAACAAGAAAAAAGAACAAAGTTAAGAAGGAAAATGGAAACCCCATAACCTGTGGATAACATTCATATTTTGTTAATCAATTCTAGATTATTCTGTGTAATTTTGTCGGCAATTTAACTGCAAACATTCTATTCTATGCCGAAAGATAACAGCATCAAATCCATCCTCATCATTGGTAGCGGACCTATAGTCATTGGACAAGCTTGTGAATTCGATTACTCTGGGTCGCAAGCAGCCCGTTCACTCCGAGAAGAGGGAATTGAAGTGACGCTCATCAATAGTAATCCAGCAACGATTATGACGGATCCTGTAATGGCGGATCATATTTATTTGAAACCCTTAGAGGTTGAATCGATTGTTGAGATATTGACGAAACATGATATTGACGCTGTATTACCTACAATGGGTGGTCAAACGGCTTTGAACTTAGCTATAAAATGTCAAGAACAAGGAGTTTGGGAAGAACATGGAGTAAGAATAATTGGAGTAGATATTGATGCAATTGAGATTACAGAAAACCGTGAGGCTTTCCGTAATTTGATGGAAACAATCGATATTCCAATGGCGCCGCAAGCAGCTGCGAAATCTTTTTTAGAAGGAAAAGGAATTGCACAGGAATATGGTTTTCCGCTTTGTATTCGAGCATCCTATACATTAGGAGGTGCTGGAGCAGCAATCGTTTACGAGGAAGAAGAGTTCGATACCATGTTGACCAGAGGGCTTCATTTGTCACCGATTCATGAGGTGATGATTGATAAAGCTTTGATGGGATGGAAAGAATACGAGTTAGAGTTATTAAGAGATGCGAATGACAATGTTGTCATTGTATGTTCAATTGAGAACTTCGACCCGATGGGTATCCATACGGGAGATTCAATCACTGTGGCTCCGGCTATGACACTCTCCGATACGACTTTTCAGCGCATGCGCGACATGGCCATCAAGATGATGCGAAAGATTGGAAACTTTGCAGGTGGTTGTAATGTCCAGTTTGCAGTAAGTCCAGATGAGAATGAGGATATTATCGCGATCGAAATTAACCCAAGGGTTTCACGTTCATCGGCCTTGGCCTCAAAAGCAACAGGATATCCTATTGCAAAGATCGCGGCAAAATTAGCTATCGGTTATCACTTGGATGAATTAAAAAATCAAATTACAAAAACAACTTCGGCTCTATTTGAGCCAACGTTGGATTATGTTATTGTGAAAATACCGCGTTGGAACTTCGCTAAATTCGAAGGGGCTGATGATAAATTGGGACTTCAAATGAAATCCGTTGGTGAGGTAATGGCGATTGGAAGAAGCTTTCAAGAGGCCTTACAAAAGGCTTGTCAATCATTAGAGATTGGAAGAAACGGATTAGGAGCAGATGGACGAGAGTTAACAGACCAAAACAAAATCTTAAAAAGTTTAGAAAGTCCAAGTTGGGATAGATTATTCCACATCTATGACGCCATTAAATTAGGAATTCCTTTCAAAACAATTCGAGAGAAAACGAAAATTGATGATTGGTTTTTACGTCAGATTGAGGACTTGATTCAATTAGAGAAGCGCTTAGAGCGACACTCTGTGACGAGCATTCCAAAGGACTTACTCTTTGAAGCCAAACAAAAAGGTTATGCCGACAGACAAATCGCTCACTTATTGAAATGTTTAGAATCTGAGGTTTATACTAAAAGAGATGAATATGGAATCAATAGAGTCTATAAGCTAGTTGATACTTGTGCGGCGGAATTTGCAGCGCAAACACCATATTATTACTCTACTTTTGAGTTGGAGAACGAATCGGTTGTCACAGATAAAAAGAAAATTGTTGTTCTAGGTTCGGGACCAAACCGAATAGGACAGGGAATTGAATTTGATTATTCATGTGTACACGGAGTGCTTGCAGCGCAAGAATGTGGCTATGAGACCATTATGATTAACTGTAATCCAGAAACGGTTTCTACCGATTTTGATACAGCCGATAAATTATATTTTGAGCCTGTATTCTGGGAGCATATTTACGATATCATCCGTCACGAGAAACCAGAAGGTGTCATCGTACAATTAGGCGGTCAAACTGCTTTGAAGCTGGCTGAAAAGCTAGAGAGATATGGTATTAAAATTATGGGGACTTCTTATGATGCCTTGGATTTGGCTGAAGATAGAGGTAGATTTTCGAATCTATTAAAAGACCACGATGTACCCTATCCAAGATTTGGAGTTGTCGAAAGTGCTGAACAAGCATTAGAGTTAGCGGATGAGCTTGGGTTTCCATTATTAGTTAGACCATCCTATGTTTTAGGAGGTCAGAAAATGAAAATCGTTATCAATAAAGAAGATCTAGAACATCATGTCGTGGATATTCTTAATGAATTACCAGATAATCAAATATTGTTGGATCATTTCTTAGGAGGTGCAATAGAGGCAGAAGCTGATGCGATTTGTGATGGCGAGAATGTTCATATCATCGGTATCATGCAACATATTGAGCCTGCAGGGATCCACTCTGGAGATTCATACGCAGTTCTACCGCCTTATAACCTCGGTGATTTGGTTATTCAGCAAATCGAGAGTATTACCAAAAAGATTGCAGTCGCGCTTAAAACGGTAGGTTTAATCAATATTCAATTCGCAATTAAAGATGATAAGGTATATGTCATTGAAGCGAATCCAAGAGCATCGAGAACCGTTCCTTTTATTGCAAAAGCATACAAGGAACCTTATGTGAACTATGCAACGAAGGTCATGTTGGGTGAAAAGAAAGTAACAGACTTTAATTTCCAACCAGCTACAGATGGATATGCGATTAAAGTACCTGTATTCTCATTCAATAAGTTCCCGAATGTCAACAAAGAACTTGGACCTGAAATGAAATCAACTGGCGAAGCAATCCGATTTATAAAAGATCTTCGCGATCCTTATTTCCAAAAGATTTACAGCGAACGTAATCTATACTTGAGTAAATAATGGTCTTATTAAGCGTAACAGGATTATTTCGAACACTCCTCATCATAATAGGAGTGTTCGTTCTTTTACGCTTTCTTGGACAAATGATGCAAGCCAAACGTAATGTAGATGCTGAACGACGTGATTTAAGAGCTAGGAAAGAGGCCGATCGTCAAAAAAGCGAAGCACAGCGTAATTTTGGTAAAACAACAATCTCTAAAATCGGGAAATCAAAATTTAGAGACGAGGACTATACCGATTTCGAAGAGTTGCCAGACGACCCTGACGTTAAATCTCCTTAAAAGAGTCCACAGAGTCTCTCTTTTCTCCAATAAAAATTTTATTTTTACGTCTTTGACAAAGCACGAAGTCTAAAGCTTCTCGGTGCTGTTTTATATAAAGAAGAATCCATGAATTTGAAAGACCGAATTTTAAGAAAATCAAATCTTTGGCACTTAGGCGCCGTTATCTTATTTGTAGTAGTAGCCTGTGTGTATTTTTCACCGGCTTTAAAAGGCTATTCCATCAAACAAGGGGATATCGTCAATTTCTTGGGGATGTCGAGAGAAGTAGCTGATTATAGAGATAATTCGGGTGAGCAGGCGTTGTGGACGAATGCCATGTTCTCAGGCATGCCAACCACGCAGATTTCAATGAAATACGAGGGGGACTGGTTAAGTTCAGGCTTAACGAAACTTTTCCGTCTAGGTTTACCAGCACCAATTTTCTTCTTATTTGTTTATTTCATTGGTTTCTACATTCTATCGCTGAGTTTACGTATCAAACCGCTGGTTGGCGTGATCGGAAGTTTAGCCTTTGGTTTTTCATCCTATTTTATTGTCATTCTAGAAGCAGGGCACAATTCCAAAGCCGCGGCCATTGGTTTTGCGCCGCTTATGATCGCCGGGTTCATTATGGCCTATAGGAATAAAAACTGGATTCTAGGCGCTGCCTTATCATCAGCTTTTATGGCGGTTGAACTAGCTGCCAACCACGTTCAGATCACCTATTATATGGCCTTTATTCTGCTGTTATTAGGTATTGTTGAATTAGTGAGACATTTCAAAAGTAATCAACTACCAAAATTTGCTAAAGCAACCGGGCTCATAATCGTTGGATATGTATTAGCAGTCCTGGTTAATTATGGTAACTTATTTGGTACAATTGAATATTCAAAGCAAACCATTCGCGGAGGTACGGCATTGACCATTCAACCGGACGGTTCTTCTAATGAAGAGATTAAAACCACAGGTCTAGATCGCGATTATGTAACCAACTGGAGTTATGGCCGCGGCGAAACCTTCACTTTTTTAGTACCGAATTTTAAAGGTGGAGAAACAATGGCCATTGGTCAAAACGAGGCCAATAAAGACTTGTTAGATGACGTTGATCGCCAGTATCAACAAAATATTGCACAGAGCAATCAGTATTGGGGAGATCAGCCGTTTACTTCAGGCCCGGTATATATCGGTATCATTGTGATGTTCTTGGCCTTATTGGGAATGATCTATGTAAAAGATCGTTATAAATGGGCTTTATTATCTGTCACCTTATTGGCAATTGGATTAAGTTGGGGAAAAAACTATGTCAGTGCCTTTATTCTATTGCCTATCATTCTTTATATGGTCAATATTTTCTTGACCGGGAAAAAGCAATTAATATTTACAGCAGCCAATACGCTTCTATTCTTATTGGCATTATTTAATGGAGAAATGTTTATGGAAGCAAGCCTAACGGACTTCTTCTTAGATGCTGTGCCAGGTTATAACAAACTCCGGGCAGTAACCATTATATTGGTGGTTGCAGAATTGTGCATCCCTTTATTAGGCGTTTTATTCCTTCAGAAACTCATTACCAAAAGAAAAGAAATTTTAGAAGATCTCAATGGGTTCTATATCGCTACGGGCTTCTTATTCCTTTTCTTGATCATCTTCTTGCTTTCACCAACAACCTTTAATGATTTTATTAGTGCGCAAGAATATGCTATGGTAGATACCTTGACGGATACTTCAATGCAACAACAATACATGGATTTCTATGAAGCCTTGGAACAATCTAGAATATCCATCTTCAAAGCGGATGTATTAAGATCACTTGGATTCTTTGCACTCGGAGCCTTACTTATTTTCGGATATATCCGATTTGGTTTCTCAAAATATATCTTGGGAAGTGGATTAGCCCTATTCATTTTAATTGATTTGGTAACGGTGGATCAGCGCTACTTGAACAACGATGGAACAGGTAAACGTTATAACCAATGGGTAGAATCTTATCAAATGAAATATCCTTTTACAGCCGGAAATGGTGAACAAGAGATATTGAATATGGAGTCAGCATTAAACCCTGAAATAAAACCAAAAATTGATTCAGCACTGGCTGTCTTAAATCAGGAATTAAAAGAGTCTGATGCATCAGGACGTGAAAAACAAGTAAGAAGAGATTTTATCACATTTAGAATATTAAATCGAAATACACACTTCCGCGTTTTTGAAGAAGGAAACCCTTTCAACAGCTCGTATACCTCTTATTTTAATAAATCAATAGGTGGGTATCATGGAGCAAAATTGAGTCGATACCAAGATTTGATTGATTTCCATATTTCAAGAAGAAATCCTGCTGTGATCAATATGCTAAATACAAAGTATTTCATAGCGCCTCAACGTGGAGCTACAGGAGTTGAAAATTCTCAATTAACAAGAGTTAATCAACAAGCTATGGGGAATGCATGGTTATCACAATCCATTCAAATGGTTGAGAATTCAGATGAAGAGATTATGGCGATGAATGCTCAAGAAGCATTTCAACTAGAGAATAAGGGATTAGGTCAAGTCATAGTAAATGGCGAAACAGTCTCAAACAGTATTTCCATGAATGCAACGGATGAGGTTATGGTGATGCTTCCCGGAATGAATGAACCACAACCAATCCAACAAATACCGTTTAATGCAACGGCTGATCAACATTTAGCGATGGTTGTTGATTCCACCGGAATTAATTGGGTCTATGATTCAGCACCTGATTCAATGTTTAACAAAGTCTTTGCGATTAGCTCGGGCGGAGTCAAAGGTTGGGATCCTCGAAAAACAACAATTCTTGATGATGATTTTGCTGCTAATGTCAGCGGAGATTCGTATTCAGGAAGTGGCTCTATTGAATTAGTCAATTATCATCCAGATCGTATGACGTATTCGTTTTCATCAACAGATAAGCAATTAGCTGTTTTCTCTGAGATCTATTATAATGGTTGGAAAGCCTATGTTGATGGCCAAGAGGTGCCTATTTCACGTGCAAACTATGTCTTGCGCGCGATTGAAGTTCCAGCTGGCGATCACGACATTATTTTTGAGTTTGAATCAGAAACCTACAATAAATCTGGAGCCATGGCGAATATCGGAAGCGTCGGAATTTTACTCTTCCTATTAGCAGGCTTGTATCTAGAAGCACGTCGAAAAGAAGATGATGATAATGAGGTACTAGAAGCTCTCGTCAACGAATCGAAAGAAGATTAACACATACAACCATTGGGAAAAAGGGTATTGATTATTACATATTATTGGCCACCAAGTGGTGGTGCAGGAGTGCACAGGTGGCTCAAGATTTCCAAGTACCTAGCTGAGCAAAATGAGTGCTACGTCTACACACCTTCAAATCCGGATTTTGCACTTCGTGACGAATCCTTGATGAACAAAGTGTCACCAGAAATTAAAGTACTCAAAAGAAAAATAGTTGAACCCTATTTTATATATCGAGCATTTCTAAAGAAGTCAGAAAAGGGCAATGTTAATCAACCATCATCAGTCGATGAAGGAGGGAGCTGGATAAAACGTCTTGCCAAATGGGTGAGAGGGAATGTTTTTATACCCGACCCTCGTGTTTTTTGGGTTAAACCATCAACGAGATATCTTAAGAAAATAATTCAACAGGAGAATATAGAAGTCGTTATTTCAACGGGTCCGCCGCATAGCATGCATTTAATTGGTTGTCGTCTGAAAAAGCATTTTGGAGACAAAATCAATTGGATTGCTGATTTTCGAGATCCATGGACAAAGATTGATTTCTATGAGACGCTTAATGTTGGGAAAAGAGCAGATCGAAAACAACATCGTTTAGAAAAAGAAGTGGTTAGAACATCTGATACGTTGGTCTCGGTGAGTAAAAGCTGGGGGGATGATTTTAAGGAAATGGGAGCTAAAAGTGTTAAAATCATTACCAACGGATTTGATGTGTCAGATTATACATTTGCTAACGAAAAAGAGGTAAATCATTTTCTAATCACGCACATCGGTTCGATCAATTCAGACAGAAATCCAAAAGTGCTTTGGCAAGCTATGCAAGAGCTTATAGCTGAGAATCCTGATTTTAAGAAAGATCTGCGTATACAGTTAATTGGTAATGTTCATCTAAATGTGATTGCCGATGTTGAAAAGGCAGGCTTAACAGAAAACGTTTCTTATGTTTCTTATCTACCACATAAGGAGGCTTTAGCAGCGCTTAATAATAGTTCTATATCATTGTTGTTATTGAATAATACCAAAAATGTTGACGGGATAATTCCGGGCAAACTTTTCGAATACATGGGAGTGGGTAATCCAATTTTGACAATTGGTGTTCCGTCGGGAGACACAGGGGAGCTGATTAAAGAGAATGGTCTGGGTGCTATTTCCGACTTTGACGATGTCGAAGGTGCCAAGGAAAGCGTATTAGACTTTTATCAGCTTTATCAGTCGAACAATTTACAAATGTTCTCAAAAGATAAACTCGAAAAATTTTCTATTCAGCACATTAGTGAGTTATTCCAAGAACTTTTTTAAAAATGGTTAAGAGACTTGTATTTGTAAAGTTTGTACATTTTCGTGTGCCCATATACATAGATTATGGCTTGTCAACGTATTATTTATTATTTTAAATCAAATTTCTAAATAGTTATGGTGCACTTCGTATGGAAAATTTGGATGAGACTAAAGAACCCTTCATGCACAATTCGTTCTGCGCGCTTAGGGAAAAAGGTTGAGTTGGGGAAACATGTTACATTGGAGTATGGCGGAGTTATTGCTGCAGAAAGTATAGGTGATTATACTTTTATCAATAAGTACGCACTTATAGATGGCAATGTTAAGTCAATTGGGAAGTTCTGTTCCATTGCCTATAATGTTCGAATAGGATTAGGAGGGCATCCGACGAATTGGGTTTCAACGCATCCTTTTGCCTATGAAAAGAAATATGGTTTTGCTAAAAAGTCCAAAAGTTGGACCGATGATAATCAAAATACCATCATAGGAAATGATGTTTGGATCGGAGCGAATAGCACGATTTTGGCAGGTGTTAAAATTGGCGATGGTGCAATTATAGGGGCACACTCGCTGGTTAAGGAAGACGTACAGCCATACAGCATTGTGGTTGGTACACCTGCAAAACATATTCGGTATCGTCACGACAAAGAAACGGTCGATAAATTGCTCGGTACTGAATGGTGGAATCTGCCCAAGGATGAAATTGTCAAGCGACTAGATAGTATGGATAATTTAGAACTATTCCTTGATTCGTTTGAAGGGTGATTTAATTGTTGGAAACTCTTGCTTATATGCATATTGAAACCGTTTTACCGTTAAACTTCAATGCAACAAGCAAGCTGGAACAAATAATTTGATGAGGTTAACGGAAGCATTGAATGGAGAACGGTAAAAGATGCCTCATTTGCTGAGCTTATAAACAAAGTCCTTATTATATTCGTTAACCAATCAATGCCAACCTGAATTAAATTGAAAGACACACGCTATTATATAGATGGAAATTTTGAATCGGATTCACTCCGAAAAGAGGGAGCACATTATTATTCATCATCATATAGTCATTGCATGTCTTCATGCGAAGCCATTGAATTGGATGCCGAATTGCAAAAAAAAATAAAGGGAGAGGCGTTTAATCGCGTTATCTCATTCTATAATGACCATGACGTCTTATTTCAAGCATTCCATGATAAACTTGGAGTTGATCCATGGTTCTTAGAGCATTTTAGACTGACATTTAAATACAGAAATTTTCAATTTAAACTTGCCGCTATAAAGCAATTTTTATCAGCCTATCCTAATGGAAAAGTGATTACCGCTGACAGACATTTGAAAAGGTTTATTGCTGAGGATCGATTAGTATTTCAAGAAGAGGTGCAAACAAATCAAAAAAAGACCAAAGTATCAAAAGAGATACGATATATTTTGGGACAATGGAAACCACGCTATAAACAAGATAAACAAGACTTACTCTTATCGGTTTGGGATGATAATATTGAGGGGATAGACAAGCGTTTTGGAGCATTGAATTCTTCAATGGATAAATTATTAAACAGGGCCGTATTTAACCCTAGACAAGAATTGCCATCGGAAACATCCGGATATCGATCGCAGAACAATGTCGATCAAGTCATAGCATGTTATTTGTTGTCAGTTAAGGCTCCTTTTCATTTCTTGCGATTTAGAAAGGAGCTTAAGAATCTATTCAATCGACTGAATGCTTCAAGGAATGATCTGATTCCTGAAGATCAAGTGATCCTTGCATATTTTCAAGCGGCGCAATTTAGTTTATATGTTTACTTCATCCGTTATCGTGCATTTAAACGTTTTTTTCAAAAATCGAATTATCGCTCGGTTTCATTTATAAATGAGAACAGCGCACAACAGAGAGTAGTTCAATATGCAGCCCATCAAACAGGAGTTAAGACGATAGGTGTGCAGCACGGAGCTATTTATCCGAGTCACCCTGCTTATATGTATGGTGAATATAAAACAAAACCCATTTTACCGGACTTAACCTTTGTATGGGGCGAGCATTACTGGAATATGTTAGTTGAATTTGGAGGTTACTCTAATAAGCAAGTTGTGACAAGTGGCAGAATTCCAGCCGTTAACCCCCAACATAAAAAACATTCTGATTTAACAATCGATAAAAAATGTATCGTTTATGCAACTCAGCCACAGCCGGACATGAACTTGCGGAAACGTGAATTAAAAACGGTGTTAAATGCTGCTCGTTTAAATGTGAAAGACTGTTATCTCGTTTTGAGACCGCATCCTGCAGAGGTAGAAGATGTTTTGTTTTTAGAGATAGCTAATGAAGTTGGTTTTACAGATTTTTTAATTGACAGGACTTCAGATTTGACCTCTCATTTTGAAGCGGCTGACATCTTTATAACAAGCTATTCAACCGTCGGCGCTGAGTTTGTTCCGTATAATAAACCTCTAATTGTTCTCGATTTTTTAAAGTCAGACACCGTCAATTATATCAGTCAGGGCGTGGGGATACCTGTATACGAAGAAGCGGATTTAATAGCATTGCTGGCGAGAGACCTGCCGAATATCGATCCTGAAGCGCATGCTCGGTTTACGAATAACTATTTTTACAAGAATGGGGAATTGGCCGTTGAGATTATTCAGGAAGAAATCGATAGGCTCTAATGTTTTCGGTCTATTAACCATTCACAATACTCAAAATCCTCTAGTGTATCAATGTCAAGACTTTCTTTTTCAGGGGTTTCTAATATAGCCATTTTTTCACCGTACAAAGGACCTTCTTCATTGAGCAAAACATCTTTTCGAATAAGGTCAACGCATCCATTTAATCGAAAGACAGTTGGTAAAAGTTGACTTTGGTAATACTCATCAATAGAAACTCCAGGTACAACAGCTTCAGCAAGTCCTTGATCCGCTTTAAACATCCAATAGGGGTGGTGCACCCCTTCAACTTTAGTCATGCTACGGACAGAATCTGCTTTAGATTCAATTAATTTTTGAATGCCGCGGTCAATTATAGCTCCTGATCTGAAAGGAGAAGTAGGGCGAAGCAAACAGATGGCGTCTACCGTTTCATTTGTATTTTTTTCATACCACTCTAATGCGTGAATAAGAACAGGTCGATCTCCCATTTGATCACCAGCCAATTCCGTTGGACGCTTAAAAGGGGCATTGCCTCCATACTTTTTTACAACTGTT
Source organism: Crocinitomix sp. (assembly GCA_030836155.1). Classification (GTDB taxonomy): domain Bacteria; phylum Bacteroidota; class Bacteroidia; order Flavobacteriales_D; family Crocinitomicaceae; genus Crocinitomix. The sequence goes on along the minus strand of JAURQI010000040.1, from coordinate 10,845 downwards.
ACAATTTCATCATCTTCTGTGGAAACGATGCAATCGAATAATAAATTTGATTCCGCTGCGGCATTTAAGGTATGTGCAATTAAAGGTATACCACCTAAAGATTTGATATTCTTTCGAGGCACTCGTTTACTGCCTCCTCGAGCGGGTATAATACCTAGTATTTTCATGCAAATTCTTGAAACACGCTTTTAATTCGCTTTTTCAGCTTATCAGTGAGCGCTTGACCAGTTGGGAAATTTATACCCATTGCCGATAATTTCTTGCTATTCTCATTCGAGAAAACATAGTCTTTATAGGGCTCCATATCACCTAGCGGATAGAAGAAAGGACGGGCATCTATACTTTCAGCTTTAAGTTTAGCAATCAGTTCATCGCGTTTCCCGTTGGTGACTAATGCCGAGACCAACCAAGTAATGCGATTTTTATTTTCAAAATCTTTCTCAAACTGGATAAAGTTGATATCGGTGCAAATTTCTTTATACGCTTGCTCAATTTCGCGACGAAATTGAAGGATTTCGTCAATCCTTTCCAATTGGCCTACGCCAATTGCCGCTTGTAAATTCGTCATACGATAATTATAGCCTACTCGGTCATGCCAATAGCGTTTCTCTTTGCTCATGCCATGATCCCGTAAGACGCACATTTGGTCATTCAAATCTGCATCATTCGTAACACACATGCCACCTTCGCCTGTTGTGATCACTTTATTACCAAAGAAAGAAAATGTTGAGATATGACCAAACGAACCTACTTTTTGACCTTTAAATGTTGCACCATGCGCCTCAGCGCAATCCTCGATTACATACAGGTTATGTTTTTTCGATAAGCTCATAATACGATCCATATCACAAACCTGACCGTAAATATGAACGGGAATTATAGCTTTTGTTTTTGGACTAATTGCTTTTTCAATTTCTGCTGGATCAATACACCACGAATCTTCGTCAACATCAACAATCACCGGAGTGGCGCCGGCGTGAAAAACGGCATTAATCGTCGCTGCAAAGGTAAGGTCTGGGACAATAACTTCATCTCCTTTACCGACACCTAATGCCTCAAGTGCCAAATGAATAGCGACTGTTCCATTAGAGACCGCAACACCATATTCACATTGGCAATAGGTTGAAAACTCATCTTCAAATTGACGTATATAAGAACCTGAACTTGATATCCAAGTGGACAAATAAGCGTCGACCAAATATTTGAACTCATTCCCTTTTAAATTGGGAGTGGCAACTGGTACATAAACTTTATTTTGGTACTGAAAAAAATCAACGAGTTCATTGGCATCGTTCAGTACAGGAAGAATGCTGACACTTTCATTCGTTTTATCCAACATTTCTTGAAAAGACTCATGACTATAAGCCACCGTACATTCACTATTAGGAAGATCTTGAATGCCAGCGCTAAGATCTTTTCCATCTAATAATAAACGACGAATATCCCCATCCGTCATTACCCCACAGAATTTATTTTCATCATCAACAATGAAGGCAATGCCTTTTCCATTCGTGTTGATGACTTGCATGACATCTAGTAAGGTTCCAGATTGTTTACATTTTAATTGATCAAGCATCCAGTAGTAGGTTTATATTTTCTAATGATGATTTCACCTTCTCTAAGGGTTCGTATATTTCTAAAGTAACCGTTTTTCTGGACCAATTCAGTTGCTTTAATTCCTGATACAAACTGCTTTTCAATTCAATCGCATTATTTGTATCATGTAAACCATCATTATCACTTACGTGAATATAGTCTGATACGTTAAATAAGGATTGAAGTTCGGTTGTGAAATCTTTTTTTAAAGTTTGACAGCTGACTTTTAAATGAGCGACATCTAATAATAGTTTGAAGTCTATTCTTTCTTTTAACTCTTGGTAGGTTTCGCAGTTAGTTAGCATTAATGGATTAACACCTTTGAAAGATGCGTTGTTGGAATGCGAAAAAACATTATTTTCAACATATAACTGAACGTCATTTCCGGCTATCTGTGTTAAAATTGTATGCGCTTCGCAGAAACGATCATAAGCCCGGTTTTTGTCTGTAATGTCAGATGGTGATAGTTTCTTTCCAATCTCTTCGACTTTAATATCAATGAAAAAACCAGCGTGAAACCCAAATTTTCCAGTTTCTAATTCTGCAGAAATTTCGATTGCTCGTTTACAATGTTCAACGCTTTGTTGATAAACTTTATGATTAGCAGAGGCAAGGTTTAAAACAAAGTCTTCAGATGGAGGAGGGAAGTAGTTATGCAGCATAAGATCAATTCCCTCATTAGCCTTGATCGTTTTTAAATCCTCTCGCATGGATTTATATGGCTTAGTTCCACCAGACAATTCAATCGCATTAAAACCAAAAGCATTGAGCTCACGAATAGCGTCAATGATTTTTTGATGTTTAACGCAAGAAGAGGAAATAAAGGCCATACTCAAACAATTAGTTTTGATACCCCAACGATTTTACAATTCGATGGAATTGGTTTTATGATCGTGCTTCCTGCACCAATAAGAACTCCTTCACCAATCTCTATTTTATCGATTACACAGGTACCAATTCCAATAAAAGTTTTGGAACCCACTTTTACTCTTCCAGCCAATCGCGTACCGGGTGCTAAATGAACAAAATCGGCAATCTCGCATTCATGATCGATGATTGCTCCAGTATTAACAATGGATCCAAGACCTAACTTTACAAGTGGGTTGATTATTGCACCAGCACAAATTACAACGGCATCCTCAATGATTGCCGATTCAGAAATAATTGTACTTGGATGAATAAGTGAAGGGAAATTATGATAACCCTTTTCTTTTAACTTCAGCCACTCTTTTTGACGGAGTTCATTATCACCGATAGCGAGAGCAACGTGAACTCCTTCAGGGCTGATGCTCTGCAAAGTAGCATTACCGCCAATAATTGGAACACCTAATATGGTTTCCTGACCACCCCTGTAATTAAGGTCAATGATGCCCACTATGTCATAATTATGCAATAAGGCTATCTCAATGATTGGACGGGCATGTCCACCTGCACCAATAATCAGTAGTTTTTTCATTTCAATTCGATTATTTCGTTTTTGACATAATCGCGACCGGCAATTTTACCAATAACCGTATCATAGTCTAAAGCAGAAATACCTTTTCCTCCGGTACGTTTAGCAACAATATTTTCAGCTGAAAATATTTCTCCTTTCGACATAGATTTTGCAGCTACCAAGGATTTTTGTAATCGATTTCGTGTATCTTTTTCGTCTTGAGTTGGCTCCTTTTCAGCACTACCTAGGTATTGCTCAACTCGACGTATTTCTTTTATATAGGCTTTTAATTCTGATGGATCAAGTGATGCACGATGATCCGGACCCTCCATTTTTTTATCTAATGTAAAGTGTTTTTCAACCACCTTTGCACCCATGGCAACGGCATAAGGACTTGCTCCTATTGAGGGGGTGTGATCTGAAAAACCAACAATCATATCAAATTGATTCTTAAACGTGTTAATAACGTTTAAATGTACCTCATTGTCTTTGACCGGGTAGTTGGAGGTGCACTGTAATAATATGGCATCTTGATTCACTTCGCTCAACACCTGCAACGCTCGTTCTACTTCATCAAAATAGCACATGCCAGTCGAAATGATAACAGGTTTTCCTTTGGCCGCAACTTTGCGAATAAAACCAATATTCGTTGTGTCTGTTGATGATATTTTATAAGCTTCTAGGTTCAATTCATCTAATAATTCCAAACTTTTTTCGTCAAACGGTGTGGTAAGAAAAAGGATCTCTTTTTCGGCACAATAGGCTTTTAAAGTTTTCATTCTTGATACAGCAAACTCCAATTTTTTGAGCATCATGAATTGAGATTCAGATTTTTCCGTAGTCTCTTTCTGATAGGTCGCCTTTTCTACATTATCCAGAATTAACTCCTCTGTGATGAATGATTGAAATTTAACAGCATCTGCTCCAGATTCAACTGCAACATCAATTAACTTTTTTGCTAAGTCCATGTCACCGTTATGGTTGACACCTGCTTCTGCAATAATAAAAACCGGAGAGTCCTTACTAATGCTGAAATTTCCGATTTGAATGGTCTTTTTAAATTTCATAATTTCGTCTATTAACAAAGTTAATAATAGTTTTAAGAAATGCGGATTAGTAAGTCTCTTCTATACGTACATTCACTTTCGATTGTTGTTAAAAAATGATAAGGACATACGGAACAAGTAATATAATTCGTTCCTTGTGAAGATAAATAAATAAGGTTTGGGAATAATTCAAAAACAAGCGATGCAGAGTACAATCGTGTCATTGGTCGGAACGGCAATTGGAGCGGTTTCCCAGGTGATGTTGCCTTTTATTTTTGAAGAGGAGGATCAAATTGGAGCTTTATCATTGCTGAATTCAATTTCTAAAATCTTTGCAACGATTTTTACATTGGGCTTTGCTCAGATTACCTTACAGGTCTTTTCTTCGTTCAGAAATGATGAAAAAGGACATTCAGGATTCTTGATGTTTGCCATGCTTTATTCAATTGCTGGTGCTGGGTTAGGGCTAATTACTTTTTATTGGTTTCACGACTTTTTTGTTGGAGTGGGAGATGACTACAAATTGATTCGATCCATATCCTACCTGATTTTCCCTATTATCTTTTTTAAGATTTTCTTTGCCAATTTGGATGCATACATGCGTATGCTTTTCGCTTCAGTTGTTGGTATATTCTGGGAAGGTCTCATGCTAAAACTTGGAATTTTAGTGGGTGTTCTCTTATTCTGGTTGGGTTGGATTGATTTTCAATACACGGCTTATGTGTATAGTTTTGCGCTGAGTCTACCGGGTATTGCATTAATTTACTTGACGTTTAAGAAAACGGCGGTGATTCAAATGCCGGAGCGATCCCTATTGGCTAAGGACAAACGAAGCGCGATTATTAGCTACGGTGTATATGGTATTTTAGGTGCAGCATCCAGTATTTTAGTTGTATCCATTGATCAAGTTATGCTGAATAAGATGGTCGGTACCGATGCTGTGGGTGTCTATTCCGTTCTGTTTTTTGCAGGAATGTTGATTAGTATCCCGGCAAGAGGCATTAAGCGAATATCGGCTTCGGTTTTGTCAGAGTCATGGAAAAAGAATGATAAAGCAAATATTCAGTTGGTTTACGAGAAAAGTGTGAATAATCAAACAGTGATTGGGATTTACCTTTTTGTTGTTGGATGGCTTTGCATTGAACCTGCCTTAACGTTTTTACCTGATTATCAATTTGCGTTATACGTATTCTTTTTTGTTGGATTGGGTCAGCTCTTTGATATGATGACCGGAATCAATTCGGAGATTGTTGCTACTTCTCAGGCCTATAAAATGAATACCTACTTCAATTTTGTATTGGCAGTTTTAGTGATTGGGTTAAACTTCGTATTTATTCAAGAATGGTCTGTTGTTGGAGCTTCAGCTGCCTCAGCTATTGCCATGTTTATTGTCAATATTGCTCGCTGGTTCTATCTCAAACAAAAATTCGATTTTCAACCTTTTGATAAGCGCACTTTATATCATGTGGGTATCGGTTTTTTGCTCGTGCTTTTCTTTAAATGGCTGCCTTTGCCTCTTAACCCGTTGACCCAAATGTTGGTATATATTGTCGCCATTACCCTTATATTTTGGACTATTATTTTTTACTTTGATCTGGCTCCAGACCTTAAAAAATGGTGGAAGAAAATCTTGAGTAGGATAAACCCAAGCTAAGTAACTTTATTTTTATTCAAGAGACTTTTTAGATTAAGAATTATTTCTTCTTCCAAGGCCAGCGAAAACGTTTTTTACCACCTTCACTAGCAGCCTTTTCTTCTTCGGTTTGTCCACCTGTATCTTCTTCTTTAATTTCTTGCTCTTTCTTCATGGCTGCAATTTGTTCTGGAGACATTACCTCTCCGCCAAATTTATCATAAAACATTTCATAGGTGCGTTCACCCTTTTTATAGGTAGCCTTGTATTTGATGGTATTCTTTTCATTATCGTAATACTCCTCAAATTCTCCGCTTCTGCGGTCTTTATCATAGTTTTCCACCGTCCACATCTTACCATTCATATAAAATCGCTTAAACGTGCCCTGGCGTTTTCCCATATCATGGTTCTCAGTGTAGAAAAGTACGCCGTCATCATAATAGTAGGAAGATGGTCCGTTTTTAATTCCATTCACATATTCTTGCTCAGAAATCACTTTACCGTCTTTTGAATAGGTAATGTATTTCCCATTCCACTTTCCATTCTTGTATTCAATTTCTTTCTTGACGGTTTGATCCGGATAAAACTCTTGTTTTTTACCATGCAATTGGTTGTTTTTATAGACCTCAATCTTGTACAGAGAAGAATCAGGGTAGTAGAAGCGATGCTCGCCCTGGGCCAAGCCCATTTCGTATTTCTTTTCCCATTTAAGACTGCCATCTTCTCGGTAAAATTTCCAAGTCCCATCTTCTTTCCCCATACCGTCTGGATCATGACTAGTGATGAGGTTAATGCCTCCGTTTTCATAATAGATCGTATCTTGTCCAACCAAACGACCATTCACATAGTCAAGGTGCATTTTGAGCAAACCGTTATTATAGCATACTTTACAATCTCCCGTAAAAGGTTTACCAGATTTACTATGAAAGATGATTTCTTCATCACGTCCACCCACATTGACAAAATCAGAATAAACATAACCACTACAATCTCTTACCATCATCAAGTAACGGCATTGTGGTGCTGTGGTTGTCGCCTCTTTTTTGGGTTCCTTGATCGGCTCTCCAATTTGGGCTTGCGCTCCGATGCCGATGATAATACAACCTATAAATCCAATCCAATTCTTCATATAAACTTCTTTATTAACAAGATGCTTCTGACTTTTAAAAATGCAATTATTATGCCCATTACAGCATGAGCTAAATTAAAAAATAAAGCTGAATCAGGCGCTCAAAAAATGATTTTCCAAATGGAGCCGCATGCGCTCAGGAATACCTACTGGCTTTTGTTGGTGATAATCAAAGGATACCACAACAGATTCTCCATACGCTTTTAAAATACGATCCTGATTGTATACATGATAAGTCAAAGTGAAACTTTTGTTACCGATATGGTTACAACTTACTTCCACTGTGATATCATCCTCAAGAAAAGTAGGGATATGATATTCGATTGTATTCTTTTTGATGATCAAGCCTTCTTTTTTCCAATCCCAATCACGGCCAAATTTGGATATAAAGAAATGAATTCGGGCCGATTCGAAGTAATGAAGGTAAGCGGCATTATGGACATGTCCTCCCATATCACAGTCGCTGAATCGAATTTGGATAGGTGCTGCAATCATCTAATGGTCTAGTTTTTCGTACTCTGAATTATTAGAACGAAATTCCGGCACGATTGTCTTCATTTTCTGAACAATGCTATCATTGTTTTGCTCTTCGAATAAGTTCGTCAAGGCATTAATTTCTGTGGAGATCTCTTCGAAGTCATATTTCCGAACCTTAGCAATTAAGATCTGAGGATGATGAGTCTCCGTTGTATTTTCCTCATTAGTGAGAAGTTCTTCGTATAGTTTTTCACCAGGTCTCAATCCTGTGATTTTTATTTCAATGTCTTTTCCAACTTCTAGTCCGCTCAACTTGATCATGTTCTGAGCAAGGTCGATGATTCGAACCGACTCACCCATATCGAAAACGAAAATCTCTCCGCCTTCTCCCATGGACTCTGCTTCCAAAACCAATTGACAAGCTTCTGGAATAGTCATGAAAAAGCGGGTAATGCGCTCATCAGTTACGGTAACAGGTCCACCTTTTTCAATTTGTTTTTTAAACAGTGGAATGACTGATCCGTTTGATCCTAATACATTACCAAAACGTGTTGTTATAAACTTAGTTTTGTTCAGTTGATTAGCTGATTGGGCATAGATCTCTGCAATACGTTTTGAGCAGCCCATTACATTGGTCGGATTCACGGCTTTATCCGTTGAAATGAGTACGAACTTCTCAACATTGTATTTTAAAGAGAGATCTACCAAATTTTTACTTCCGAGGACATTTGTAATCAAGGCTTCCGAAGGATTGTTTTCCATCAGAGGAACGTGCTTATAGGCAGCCGCGTGAAAAATAAGATCCGGTTTAAAGGTTTTAAAAAGATTCTCTAATCGTTCACGATTACGGATATCTCCGATTACCGTTTCCGTCATTTGCAAAACCTTTTTCTCTTTTAATTCAACCTCTAAATTATAGATCGGCGACTCTGCTTGATCAAGAATAATAACCTTGTCAGGATTGTATTGACAGAGTTGGCGAACGATTTCACTTCCAATACTGCCGGCAGCACCAGTGACCAAAATAGTCTTTTGATTAAATTGCTCGCTTAAACGTTCGGGATCGAGTTTAATAGAAGCCCTTCCAAGCAGATCTTCTATATTGATTTTTTTAATTTGTTTCGTTGTAAATTCTCCATTTATCCATCGAGCAGGAGAGGGGACATTCAAAATTTCAACGTTATGCGCTAAGCAGATATCAATGAGCTTACGCTTATTGGCTTTGTCTGGATTTTTTATAGCAACAATTAATTTTTTGACGCGTTTCTTTTTAATCAATTTTTCCAATTCACCGGAGTGATAGATCTTCACACCTTCCATTGTTTTTCCAGCTTTCTTTGGATTGTCGTCCACGTAACAAACAACTTGACCATCGACCCGGGCTTCTTTCTCCATGGTGTGTTTGGTGATCAAACCATATATTCCAGCGCCATAAATAATTGTTGGAACTAATTCTTTCTCTTGTTTGATCTGCTCCATAAAAACGAGCTTTATACCAAAACGATAAAATAATAAGAAGAAGATGCAGACGAAAAACTCTGCCATAATGATTGAACTCGGAAACAAAAAATGACTATCCCAATAGGAATATTTTATCCCCGAGAAAACGACTATGATAAAAGACCCGAGTGTAACAGAGAGTGTTATTTTTTTAATATCCTCTGTAGACGTATGTCGGACAATGCCGCGATAGACTTTAAACAATAGAAATGAACCACCACGGATGGCTAAATAGATGGGTAAACCGATCTTGAAGATATGTAATTCCTCCTCTAAAGGCAGATCTGTCGAATCAAATCGAATGAGATAAGCCGTCAACAATGCGATGACGCTAATGACAATGTCGAAAGCGAAGATGATCCACCTCGGGGTATTTTGTCTTGGTAGGAGTATCAAAAGCGTATTAATTAACTCGATTTATATTGTTTAATACGCAAAGAAACAAAAAAGGATAGGGTATCAATCTACTTTCTCCATTTTTAATCGCTTTCTTTTGTTGTTTAGTTGAATTTCAATGATGTAGATTCCGGCTGGAAAAAGTGATATATTGATATCGATGATGCGCCGCTCACCCGCTCGAATTATTCCCTTCTCTAATTCCTGAATGATTTGTCCTGATAAACCAAACACGCGAATCGAGAAGGCACCTTGAATTTCACTATCTAAGGCAATTTTAAATGGTCCATTCGAAGGATTTGGGAACAGTTCAACGATAAATTCTTCTCCTAGCGTGCTGTTCTGAACAGTCGCTTGATCAGGGTTCAAAGTTGTATCCCCCAAATTATAGCCAAAAGTATTAAGAGTTGCATTTATGCCCTTTACAATGGCATAGGTTTCTATCACGGGTGATTTTTTGAAAACAGAACTATCTAATTCAGGAGCATCGATCGCGACATCACCCATAATCATATCTTCTGGCTCTTCGATCGGTTCAGAAATACTTATTTTACCTTTTCTATACTCTTCGAAATCTGTTGGTTTGATTGTATCTACAGTATCAGCTGGTATTTTTGTGCTGTCAGCCGGTTCATTGACCGCGTTGATCAAACCAATGGAGTTGGTGGAAAAAGTATTCATTGCATTTACAGGTTCCATTGCGCAACCGGCAAATAAAGTCATTCCGAAAGCGATTAAGCAGGCCCAAAGAAATTTACTTCTAAAAACAGGAACTGATTGATCGGTCCAATTTTCATAAACTTCATTTAGTCCAACCAATTGATTTTTACTAAAACGTCCGCATAGATGGTCATTTCTCTTGGCGAGTAAAATTTCTTTGACTTGCTGAGGAGATTTTTCGCGGAAATCGACAACGTCTACGGCGCATTTCTGGCAAAAGGCTCCTTGTTTTGTAGGCGTCATTTCTGCCCAGTTCTCATGGCATGGTTTGTTAATAGTTATCCGCATAGCTTGTAATTTGATAACCAGTACAAGCGTTTAGCGAAGAGGTTCAATTATTCTTCATCAATGAATTCCATTTCGCCATCGATTAAGACATGATTGGGAAAATCCGGCTCACAAACACTATCTGTATCAGTTGAAAGGTCATTTTTGGATCCGCAGTCCGTAGCCTTTGAGTCAGGATGAACATATTCCATTTCACCCATAACATCATAACTATCATCGGTCGTTTCGCAACCTGTAAAAAGCGTCATACCAAAGGTAATCATGCAAGCCCATAAGAATTTGCTCCAAAACGTCTGGGTTGACTGATTTTCCCAATTAGCATAGCTATTATTGAAATTGGCTAATTGAGCTTGACGAATATGACCGCAGGTTTTTTTGCCCTTATTGCGTTGAAAAAAGTTCTTAATTTCTTCATTAGTCTTTTCCGTAAAGTCCATTACGTCGACCTGACATTTTTGACAAAAGGCACCTTTTGCCGACGGCGTCATTTGATTCCAGTCTTCAGTGCAAGGAGTGGGGATGGTTAATTGAGCCATAGGTTTTTGGTTTTGTTGGTCTGGACAAGATAATGAGAGTTTGGTTCAATTCGTTTTTTGCTGGAAGGATTTTTCCGATCTACCAAATG
>JAURQI010000039.1 GCA_030836155.1 Crocinitomix sp. | reverse complement strand
TTATTAATATCAGTAGTATTATTTGAAAACAAAAGCTATCTTTATTATGTGCTGAGGACTTCTTATTATCCGCCTGTGACTACGTCAAAGGAATGTTTACCATTTAAGAGATAAAGTTAAGTGATAGTTTATTACCTTGCTGAAAATGCTAAAAATTTGGAGACCACCTCTCTGACCAGTTCGAACCTTCAAAAAGTGATAGAAAACAGTAAAGAAATGACTAAAAATATCTCGTCTACATGGGAAGAGATGGGTTTTGGAGAAAAAGTGAGGTTGCAATCTTTCGTGTTTCCAGATGGAATTTTGTATGACAAAGAAAATGATAGAGTTCGAACCACTTCAGTGAATTCTATTTTTGAGGTAAGTCGTTATCTTTCAGAAAATTATGGATATAAAAAAAGTGGAACCCTATCAAAAAAAGAATTGGATTCCACTATTGTGGGTTATACTGGATTCGAACCAGTGACCTCTGCCCTGTCAAGGCAGCGCTCTGAACCAACTGAGCTAATAACCCTTTTTGTTTTATAGTGGAGCATAGCGGATTCGAACCGCTGACCTCTACACTGCCAGTGTAGCGCTCTAGCCAACTGAGCTAATGCCCCATTCTTCTTTGGGAGAATTAGCCAAAACCTTTTCCCCACTATTCGTCAAGGAACTATTTCTGTAGGGTGACTCACACTCCTTTCGCACAAATCGAAGGAAGCCAAAGATAGAAAAATAAAAAAAGTTGCACACTTAAGACTCTTATTTTTTCCACCTCTCTTTTAGCAACCGATCAATTACTCCCCAAACCAACTGAAATATTCAAATCCGGCATATAATCCATCGTCTCGTTCTTCAATTGGATATGTATCCAAACAAAGTCCGGCACCTCTTCCCGTTTTTAGATCAAAGCCATATCGATGCCAAGGGCAAACAATCATACCGTCTTCGCATGTTGCATTCGTTAATGAGGCTCCTTGATGCGGACATTTGTCTTTTACTAAAAAAAGTTCATCATCATGATGAACCATCAATACTAGACGGCTGCCAATTTTTTTTGGCTTAATTGATTGAGTTTTTAATTGTTCTTTCAAATCTATTTTGGAAGAAGCAAACCAAACCCACTTGATTTTCATAGAAAACATAGACGAAATATAGTCATTGTCATCGCTTGTAACCAAATTTTCATTATCGTTATAGGATCGTGAGGAGTAAGGTTTGTAAGTAGTCGCCGGAGGAACGTTCTTTGTTCTTTCGGCGCTACTTTTTTTTGACATCATCAAAACAGACCATTCTAAAAGGTCTTTAACAATTATTCAAGCATAATTCCGTATATCTTTATAGATTGATTCTTTGAATCGAATAGAAGTGGAAAACCATCTTGCGTAATTATTGTAAATATCTTCTTGTAGCATTGCTATGGATTTCTTGTTTGTCGGGACAAGCACAAGAAAAAATTACGCGCATTTTTGATTATCAAGGAGACACACTCACATTTGACACATGCTCTGTTTTTCAAACAGGATTCGATGTTATGATTAATGACAAACAATTACTTGATCATGAGTTTTTTCTTAACAGTCTTGAGGCAAAGCTATTCATTTACGGTCAAGCCGTCGGCCTTGTAAGCATATCCTATTATAGGACACCCATAGACTTTCAAAAACCATATCAACATAAATCAACCGACCTGATTGTTTCAGACACCGTCGAATTTTTTGATCCATTCATCTACTCTGTTTCGTCTCAAAATCCAAACGAAGATTTATTCGGATCATCTAAACTGAATAAACAAGGTAGTATTTCTCGCGGTGTCACCGTTGGAAATGCGCAAAACCTATCTTTACAATCCACCCTAAACCTCCAATTAGACGGGCAGATCGCTCCAAACTTATTTCTGAAAGGCTCAATATCAGATGATAATGTACCTTTTCAGCCGGACGGTAATACTCAAAAATTACAAGAATTTGATCAAGTCTATCTTCAGATCTATAATGATGATTTTGCAGTAATAGGCGGTGATTTCTGGCTAAAAAAGCCAACAGGCTATTTCCTGCACTATCAAAAAAGAACCCAAGGCTTGTCGATAGAAAATAATCATTCATTAGAATGGGTTGGTCTAAAAGGAACAGCAGATCATAAGATTAGTGGTGCATTTTCAAAAGGAAAATTTGCCCGAAATATCATCCAAGGCGTGGAGGGAAACCAAGGGCCATATCGATTGACCGGAGCTGAGAACGAAACCTTTATTGTCATACTTGCAGGTACCGAACGTGTCTATATTGATGGCAAACTCATGACGCGTGGACAAGAATTTGATTATACGATTGACTATAATACGGCGGAAGTTACTTTTACAGCCAATAACTTGATCACTAAAGACGTGAGAATTGTTGTTGAGTTCCAATACTCAGATTTGAACTATGCACGTTCACTCGTAGCGTACAATGGTCTTTTTGAGTCTGAAAAATCAAAAACGTGGGTTAATGTATACTCGGAGCAAGATGCGAAAAATCAAACCATACAGCAAAGTTTGAGTGATGAAAACCGTTTGGTACTGAGTCAGGCAGGAGATGACATTCTCAACGCTTTTTCGAATAGTATTGACAGCATTGGTTTTCAAGAAAATCGGGTAATGTACAAATTGGTCGATTCTTTAGGATATGACTCTGTGCTTGTTTTTTCAGTCAATACCGATTCAGCTATTTATCAAGCCTATTTCTCAGAGGTCAGTTTCGGTGAAGGTGATTATGTTTTTGATCGGTTTACGGCCAATGGAAGGGTTTACCGGTGGGTTTCACCGATTGACGGTGTTAAACAGGGGAATTATCAACCGGTACAACTTTTAATTGCCCCTCAGAAAAAACAAATGATTGTAATAGGAACAGAATATCAAATCAAAGAAAACATTAAATCCTCTATAGAATTTGCCTTATCCAATCAAGACCAGAATACGTTTTCAAATTTAGATGCTGGCGACAACCAGGGTGTTGCGCTAAAATGGAAGTGGTTATCAGAACATAAAATCAATGATAAATTTAAATTTAATACTAGGGCTAATTTCGAATATAACGAAGCCTATTTCCGCCCCATACAATGGTTTCGTAGTGTTGAGTTTGACCGTGATTGGAATGTTAGGAATCAACCCTATTTTGGAAATCAATATTTAACCAATGTTGCCTTACAGTTGGCTGGAAACCATGGAGGATCTTTAACTTATAATGTCGAGAACTTCATCTGGGGGAATGATTATAATGGGTTGCGCAATAACCTTACAGCGAAATACCGCAAGAATGGATGGTATTTGAATGCCAACGGCAGCCTTCTATTGTCTGATGGATTAGAGGAAACTAATTTCCTAAGACATGAAATTGACTTCTCTAAATCACTTTGGAAACTGAAGGTAGGGTTTCAAGACATCCACGAAACGAATGAAAAGCGCATAAGCGGAGACCCAACCCTTCAAGCGGATGCTTATCGTTTTTATGACTGGAAAACATACGTGTCTACTCTAGACACGAATAACGTTCAATTAGAATTATATTATCGAGAGCGTTATGATTGGTTCAGCGACTCAGTTCGGTTGACGCAATCGACAGCGGCTCAAAACATTGGCTTTATAGCTGGTCTAGTTGGTAATCCGGATCATAATTTACGGTTAAATGTAAACTATCGAAAACTTGAAGTACTGGATATTAACCTCTTTCAAGGTCAACCTGAGAACACAATTCTAAGCCGACTTGAGCATGTGATGAGGCTCTGGAAAGGCAGTGTTAATGCAACTAGTTTTTATGAGTTGGGTTCTGGTCTTGAACTTCAGCGAGAGTTTCTATTTCTTGAAGTAAATCCGGGGCAAGGTGCTTATACTTGGAACGATTATAACAATGACGGTATAAAGGATTTGGGTGAATTTGAAATTGCTGTTTTCGCTGATCAGGGAAATTATATTCGCGTATTTGTACCAACCAATACCTATGTTAGAACCTATACCAATCAATTCACTTCGAGTATTTTCTTAAGACCTGAACGAATCTGGAGACGTAAGACGGGGTTTTTAAAAGGCCTAGCCCGCTTTTCGAATCAAACCGTCTATAAAATCAACCGAAAAACAAATAATGAAAATGAATTGGAACGCTTCAATCCATTTGTATATAGCATAGCCGACACGAGTCTAGTCTCAGTCAGTAGTTCTTTTCGAAATACACTCTATTTTAACAAAACCAGCACCGTTTTTGGGTTAAACTATACCTATCAAGAAAATGCTTCAAAGGTATTGTTAACGAATGGTTTTGATACAAGGCTACATACTTTTCATGAAGGCCAATTACGATGGAACATCAGCAAATATTATAATATCCGTATCAATAGCACGCTTGGAAGAAAATCAAGTGCGAGCGATTACGCTGCCGGAAGAGACTTTTATATAGAATATTTTAATGTAAGACCTATCTTCTCCTACCAACCCAATACAACTTTCCGTATTGCGCTAAACGGCAAATACAGTGAGAAAGAGAACAATTCAGACCTAGCAGAAAAGGCCGTTATCCGAGACGTTGGGTTAGACTTGCGTTATAACCAAATTAAAAAAGGAAGTTTGACTGGGAGGTTCAACTTTATTCTTATTGACTATAATGCCTCCACAAATTCTGCTATTGCATTTGAAATGCTGGAGGGCTTGCAAACTGGAAATAATTTTACTTGGGGCTTAACCTATCAGCGAAAGATTGCTAAAAATCTTCAGCTCAATTTTAACTATAATGGAAGAAAATCTGAGGATAACAATGCAATTCATTCAGGGGGGATGGAACTCCGCGCATTCTTCTAACCCTATGCGCTCAGGAAGATTTATCTGTATCAATTATCACCCAAAGTTCACGATATAATCCCTATTTTCGTCAAGATTTGTAATCCTCAGCCGCATTAATGGGAGATAAAAAGACATATAAATTCGGAACTAAAGCAATACATGCTGGAATCGAACCCGATTCTGCAACTGGGGCTATTATGACCCCAATTTATCAAACGAGTACTTATGTTCAACCTGAAGTAGGCGTTAATAAAGGATTCGCTTATTCCAGAACCTCAAACCCGACGCGAGCAGCCCTTGAAGCCAATATTACAGCACTTGAAAATGGTCATTACGGTGCGTGTTTTGCTAGCGGTTTAGCAGCAATAGATTGTATTCTAAAAATGCTAAAACCTGGTGACGAGATATTGTCTACCAATGACTTATACGGTGGAACATACCGTTTATTCAGGACTATTTTTGAGCAATATAATCTCAAATTTCGGTTTGTTGATATGAGCGACGCTAGTCAAATTGAGCAATACATATCTGATCAAACGAAAATGATTTGGGTAGAAACACCCACCAATCCAATGATGAATATCATTGATATTCAGTCAATTGCTAAGGTTTCAAATCATAATAACATTCTTCTAGCTGTTGATAATACTTTTGCAACGCCTTACCTTCAGAGGCCTTTGGATTTGGGTGCTGATATAGTCATGCATTCCGTGACAAAATACTTAGGAGGTCATTCTGATGTTGTCATGGGCGCCTTAGTTTGCAAAGATGAATCCATTGCGAAAAAAATGTATCATATTCAAAATGCGAGCGGAGCGATCACTTCTCCTATGGATGCATTTTTAGCATTAAGAGGGATTAAAACATTACATATTCGCATGGATCGACACTGCGCCAATGCGGAATTGATCGCAAAATATCTTGTCAATCATCCTAAAGTGGATAAGGTCTATTGGCCGGGATTAAAGAATCACCCTAATCATGCTATTGCAAAAAAGCAAATGTCAGGTTATGGGGGTATGATTTCATTTTCCTTAAAAGGAAATCAAAAAGAAGATGCACTTCATGTGCTCAAAAATGTAAAGATATTTTCGTTGGCAGAATCACTCGGAGGGGTCGAGTCACTCATTGGACACCCCGTAACCATGACACATTCAGCTATTCCAAAGGAAGAGCGTGAGGCAATTGGCATTGTTGATTCCCTCATTCGAATAAGTGTTGGCATTGAAGACATAGAAGATCTTATTGCCGATTTAGAACAAGCTTTTAACAAATAAACTATACAAATATGCAAGAAATAAGTCCAGAAAAAGTATCAGAAGCAGTTGAAAACGGAAGTGTTTTCGTAGATGTACGTGAACCTTTTGAAATAGCAGAAGTTGCTTATGATCTACCCAATCAAATTCAAATTCCTTTAGGTTCAATTCAGGAAAGAATGTCTGAAATACCAAAGGACAAAAATATCATTATAGGTTGCCGAAGTGGTGGGAGAAGCGCTAATGCTTGTCAATTCTTAATGATGCAAGGGTATGCTAATGTTCAAAACCTCCAAGGAGGTATAATGGGTTGGATGGATCATGGATTACCAACCAAATAAAATTGCTTATGTAACCGGAGCTTCTTCAGGCATTGGAGAAGCTCTTGTTTCCAAATTGTTGGAAGAAGGTTATTATGTGATTGGATTATCACGTAGTACCATTTCCCTTGAAAGAAACTTTGAGCATCATGCAATTGATCTTTCCAATATAGATGCTGTCCAAAAGTTCGAATTTAAACATAGCGCCCCGCACGTATTACTTGTCAATAATGCCGGATGTATTGGCGACATTAAACCAATTGGGAAAAACACCAATTCAGGTTTGTTAGCGGTGTCAAATTTGAATGCCTTGGCTCCTCAATTACTCATCAATACATTTTTAAATACCTATTTAAATAAAGTCGAAGAAGGACACATCCTCAACATTAGCTCAGGCGCTGGTAAATACCCTATTGATTCTTGGGCACCCTATTGTGCATCTAAAGCATCTTTAGATATATTCAGCAAAACAGTCCAAGAAGAGCTGAATACTCGAAGTTATACAAATTGGTTTGTACATGCTATTGCTCCAGGCGTTGTTGACACGCCTATGCAAAATGAAATTCGATCATCAGACCCAAACGAATTTAAAGTACTTCAAAAATTCATTGATCTCAAAAAAAATGGAGAACTAAGTGATCCAAATTCTGTAGCCCAGAAGCTCTACCGAGTTATTGAATCGCCTCAAGACTTCCATAATGTGGTGATTTCGGTGCGAGATTTTAGTTAAAATCTCGCAACCAACAAGTAATGATTTTTGTGTTTAAATCATAATTATGCATGCCTAACAAACATTATACTTCCACAGAATAAACAAAAACTACCGTTCACACGTTATTCATCTGAATTTACGTCATTATTTGGTAAATTGCAATATCCTCTCAAAGGTACGCTTAAAAAACACACATGAAAAAAACTACGCTAACACTTACGCTATTTCTAGCGTTGTCAAACCTCGTTGCTCAAACGCATCAGCACATCAATACAGTTCCTTCAAAACCAAATTATTGCGGTGAAGCAATTGAAACAAATCGTTTAAAAGAGGCCTATCCTTCGTTTTCTGAAATTATGATGACAGAACAAGAGGAATTTCAAAACGGTTACGAAAACTTTCTTGACTCTTGGAGTCCTTACGATCGTGCAACTTATGTCATACCCATGGTGGTTCACGTAGTTCATTTAGGAGGTGATGAAAACATTAGCGACGAACAAATAATGGATGGAATTCAGCAATTAAATGCTGACTTTAGTATGACCAATGATGATTTAGGCGCAACTGTTACCGCTTTTGCAGGGATAACGGGTAACGCAGACATCGAGTTTCGTTTAGCGACAAAAGACCCATCGGGTCAATGTCATCCAGGAATTACAAGAACCTATTCAGAAACAACTTTTGACGAAGGAAACTCTGGGCCAACTTATCACCCCATCGTGGACGCTGTTGAAGATGCACAAGGCACTTGGCCGCAAAACGAATACATGAATGTTTTTATCTGTATCAATCCAAATGGAAATGCTGGTTATACCTTTAGACCAACGAACTGGTTTCCCAAAGACAGAATGTACGGTTCGATATTTCTACGACATGACTATATGGGAACTATTGGAACCTCTAATTCTGGCAGAAAACATACGTTTAGTCACGAAGTAGGGCATTGGTTAAATCTCGCTCACCCCTGGGGTAATTCGAATACGCCCGCTGATCCTGACAACTGTGGCACTAATGATGGTGTCCCAGACACACCCAACACCATTGGATGGACATCATGTATATTAGATGGTGAGTCTTGTGGGTCATTAGACAATGTTCAAAACATTATGGAATATTCATATTGCTCGACTATGTTTACAGAAGGACAGGCAGCTCGAATGATTTATGCTATCACAGAAACAACTACTGCCGATCGTTACAAACTGATTCTTTCTGACAACTTATCTGATACAGGGGTTGATGCTCCTGGAGATTTATGTGAAGCTTCCTTTAGTTCGAATCAAACCGTAATTTGTGCAGGGCAAACGGTTAATTTCTCTGACGATTCTTATCATACAGTCACTGATTGGACGTGGACTTTTGAAGGCGGATCACCTTCCACTGCCGGAACAGAAAATCCGAGTATAACTTATGATACACCAGGAGTATACACTGTTAGTTTAGAGGTGACGAACGGAGGCGATTCTGAATCAGTTACTGAAGAAAATTATATAATTGTCTTACCAAACACAGGTGAGGGACTGCCTTATCGTGAGAGTTTTGAATCGTTTGATGCTTTCCCAGACAATGACCGCTTCGTTGTTGAAAATGAAGACGGTGAGGTCACTTGGGAATTATATACAGAAGCCGGATACGCTAGTTCAAAATCACTTTACATTGATAATTATGGGATGGACAATGGAAGCAAAGATGCTTTTGTCTCGTCTACTATAGATTTGAGTTCAGTTGATCCGGATGATGAGATTATTTTCAACTTTAAAGTAGCTTATAATCGTAGAAATAGTGATAATGATGAATGGATTCGTTTTTACATTTCGAAAGATTGTGGTGAAACATGGGCATTACGCAAAAATGTAAAAGATGATGATTTAGGCGAAACAGTATCCACTTCACCATATTCACCTGCAGGTCTAGCAGACTGGAGACAGGTAAACATCACCAATATTTTACCTGATTATTATGTCGATAATTTCAGATTCAAGATTGAATTTGATAATGATGGTGGCAATAATGTATACGTTGATGATATCAATCTATACACTGCTTCCATGTCTAGCATAACAGAGCAAGAATTGACCACAAGTTTGACCGTATTTCCTAATCCACTGCAAAGTACCGCAACCATTCAATTAGACCCAGCGGCCAGTGAGCAGGTAACTATTTCATTGTTCAATGCAATGGGACAAAAAATTCAGGATTTATTTGTGGGCGAAATGCCTGCAGGTCAAAATCAAATCAATTGGTCTACAGCTGACTTATTGAAAGGAGTTTATATTGTGCAAGTACAGTCTGGCTCTACACTTCATACTATTAAGTTGATAAAAAAATAACCATGAAAAAAAACGCCCTTCTCTTACTAACCCTTTTTTCAATTACCTTTCAATTAAATGCGCAAACAGATGGCTGGTGCGCCACAGATGCACATCATGCAGAAAGGCTAGCAGAAAATCCTGATTTAGAAACGATCATGCATGAACAAATCATGAGAGCAGCAAATATGCCGGCTTCTATGGATGATCGTGAGGACATCATTATACCTGTTGTCGTTCATATTCTCCATAATAATGGAGAAGGCAATATTAGTGATGAACAGGTGTATAGCGGTATTGAAATGCTTAATGAAGATTTCAACAGATTAAACGATGATGCTGACGATACTAGAGACACACCTGAAGCACCTTTCGTAGACAATGCATCAAACATGGGCATTCGTTTTGAAATGGCTAAACTCGACCCGGATGGAAACTGTACGAATGGTATTCAACGAAGATTTGTAGGATCCCAAAGTTATAATTGTGATGATGCCGCAAAGCATTATTCAACGGGTGGACTTGATGCTTGGAACCGCAATTATTATTTCAATATCTGGATTGTTAATTCAATATCTTCAGGGGGAGGAGGAACTACTTTAGGATACGCTGAGTTTCCTTATGGTGGAGGAAGTAGTAATTTTGGTGTTATTATTCGTAATGATGCTTACGGAAAAACAGGCACAGCTTCTGGTGATCGGACTTTGACACATGAAGTTGGACATTGTCTTGGGTTATTGCACACTTTCCAAGGCGGGTGCCATGCAAGTGCTTGTAATGAAAACGGCGACTATTGTTGTGATACTCCACCTGTATCTGAAGCACAGTGGTCATGTGTTCCTACACAAAACACATGTGATGAAGTTCCTGGAGGAGACCCTTATGGATTTGACGCTAACGACCAATTTGAGAACTACATGAGTTACAGTCCTTGCCAAAATATGTATTCAGAAGATCAAAAAAATATTGTTTTAAATAATATTGAAAATATTACTTTTCTTGGAAATTTAGTTGATCCTGACAATTATGATATCAACGGGGTTGGAACACCTGAAATACTTTGCAGGGCCCAGTTCTTTTCTGATCAGCCTACAGCTTTATGCTCAGGTCAGTCCTTAGCCTTTTATGACAACTCTTATGCAACTGTTTCGAGTTGGAATTGGACTTTTGAAGGAGGATCACCAGCAACTTCTGACGAAGAAAACCCGGTTATCACCTATGACACACCAGGTGTGTACTCAGTTACATTAGAAGTTTCTGACGGAGTTTCTACTGTATCTAGTACCTCTGAGGGCTATGTCGTTGTTTTGGATGCTAATGGTGAGAGTTTACCATATCATGAAGGGTTTGAAGAATTAACAACTCTTCCAGATAACGAACGTTTTCTGATTATGGATGAAGACGAAGAGGATTATTGGGAGTTAACAGATCTGGCTTCGTACTCCGGCGAAAAGTGTGCTTATATTCCAAATAGAGGAAACGACAATTATACACTTGACGAGTTGATTTCTGGAACGATAGATTTAAGTGGTGTTGACGCAGATGAGGACATGATATTCAATTTTAAGTATGCTTATAGTAAAAGATATAGCTTAAACGATGAATGGCTTCGCTTTTACATCTCAAATGATTGTGGTGAAACTTGGGCTCTACGCAAGAACCTTCATGGTGATGAGTTGAGTGAAGAGAATCAAGGATCTAGTTATTTCCCAGAAGACCAAAGTGAATGGACGCAGGTAAATATTACCAATATCAACTCGACTTATTATACGGCAGGTTTCCGTTATAAATTTCAATTCGAGAATGATTTGGGTAATAATATCTTCATTGACGACATCAACATGTTCTCGTCTTCTATGGCGGGTTTTGACGTTTCTGAATCGTCTGATTTTAATTTGGAGGTTTATCCAAATCCGTCAGAAGGAAATATAAATTTGAATGTTTCTGATTTTCAGGGAGGCAATGTTACGATTAGCTTGTGGAATGCGATGGGGCAACAAGTGATTAATTTGTACCAAGGAGAAGTTCAAACTGGTAATCGTACATTTAACTTCGACTTAAACAACATTACACCTGGTCTATATTATATCCGCTTCATTAACGATAACAACAAAACAACGGTTGTACGATTCATGAAATCATAAACAATAAAGAAAATAACGTATCTAACCCCTTTCAATATATTGAAAGGGGTTTTTATTTTTACGGCAATGCTACATTTATCAATGGACTGTATGAAGGTTTTAAGACCTTTGCTGAGCAATTGCTTATACATCTCCGAAATGGAGAACACAAGCTGAGCGCATTCGAAAGGTTATCTGAAATTAAATTGCACAAGGATTTCGCTGCGCTAAAATTTGCGCGAACTGATCTGAATTGGGTTTATATTCATCATTAGGTGGACATCATCTTTCTTCTATTCAAATTGACTGAATCTGTTGCTTAGTTGTCAACATTTGGCTGGAATACCATCATGAATAACCAGAATATCTATAAACAAAAAAAGATGCCCTAGGGGGGCATCTATTCGTAAATTAAATCTAATAATACTTTTATTCTCCTAGTTCATCACTCTCTTCGTTTCCGTTTACGATATCATTGTCCTCTTCACCTTCTTCATCATCCTCGTCAGTGTCGCCAATCGTGTCGTTATCTTCATCACTTTCCAAATCTTTATCATCTGGATCGTTAATGGAACCACCACCTTGCCGATCTACGTCTGGACCCATTGTTCTATCTGGATTATATTCGAAGGGATCATCTCCACCTACCGGAGAGATATTCTCTTTTGTACACGAATCCATCACGAACAAAAATACGAATAGCGCTAATATGTAAACTAAATTTTTCATTATCGATCGGACATAACATGCCCAGTTCTAAATCAAAGATACAAACATTTTTCCGTTAACGCAAATTTTTCACTCTTTTTCTACATCTCCAAGCTTCAGGATGACCTTAGTCCCAAGGGCATTCCCATCCGAATCCTCCATTTGAAAAGGTCCGACAATCAGTAAGTTTTCACCCGTTAATTTGCGCAAAATATCTATTCGCCGATTTGTAATATCCACCCCTTTTGATTCGTGATCGCCCTCAATAGATGCTGACTTTCCTTCCAAGCTATTGTCAATACCCAACCCATTATCGGTCACCTCAAAAACGAGTTCGCCAAATTCACGATAGATCTTAACCTCAACTTTTCCTTTCCTACTTTCATTTAACGGTAACACCCCATGAATAATGCTGTTTTCAACAAAAGGCTGAAGGATCATAGAAGGAATTTCTAACTCTTCAGTATCTAAATCAGAAGCCACATCAACCAAATAATCAAACTTGTTCGAGAACCTCATCCGTTCAAGCGATAGGTATAATTCTATACGCTCAATCTCCTCTGACAAGGTCACGATGAAATTATTCGCTGCTGAACTGTCTAAATTTTTACGAATCAACTTTGCAAAATTTGTTAAGAAACGATTTGCAGATAATTTATCAGAGCTATTGATGAAGTATTGAATCGAGTTCAGGGAGTTAAAAATAAAGTGACGGTTCATACTCGCATTTAATGATCGTTGTTCAAGGAATAATAACCTATTTTTTAAATCCAGTTTTTCATTCTCATTTTTTTGACGAATAACACGAATTCGTGCGTTGAGAAAATAGTATACAATTGCCAAAACTGATAAAGAAATGAGCGCTATGAACCACCACGTTCTCCAAAATGGCGGCCTGATAATGACAATCATTTCCTCTACTTTTGACCAATCATTATTCTTATTCATCGATCTGACTTCAAAAGTATAATCCCCTGGTTGCAAAAAAGAATAGGTTGCATAATTTGAATTTGAAATCGGTGACCATTGATCACTCACGCCAATTAAGCGATATTCATACTTTACCGCTTCAGGATCTTTTAAGTTTATGCCTATAAAATCGAAAGTCAAGTGATTTTCATAATGCGGTAATTCTATTTTCTTTGGAATATGAAAGATGTCGTCTAATTCTGGATTATAATCTTCATAATCGAAGGCTTCCATAAATAGCCTCAATCCAGTGATATGCGTTAAAGGTTGTTTGTAATTGAATAGTTCTTCATTTTGGGAAGGGTCTATACGCACAACTCCTGCAGCAGTGCCGACCCAAATATTGGCCTGATCATCTTCGAATATTGCATTCACATTTGATTCTTCATCAATAATTCCCTCAGCCAATCCATAAGCTCTAATCTCATATTCTAGGGGTGAATCTGGAGCATAATTC
>JAURQI010000038.1 GCA_030836155.1 Crocinitomix sp. | reverse complement strand
TTTCGGTGTTTATGGCGGTTGGGTCCACCTCTTACCATTTCGAACAGAGAAGTTAAGCCAACTTGCGCAGATGGTACTGCCCTTTTAAGGGTGGGAGAGTATGTAGACGCCTCTTTTTAAAAACCTCATTTAGTTAGCTAAGTGGGGTTTTTATCGTTTTAAACTGTTCCTATTTACTGTAACGTGCATAAAGATGTTGATAAAGTCCATTTAGGCTTTATAGCACATGTCAAAAAAAGGATAATTTTGTCGTAACGTATAAAAGAAAACACGCTACAAACTTATTATCCATTCTAGCATGAAGTATATCTTATTGTTTATCAATTTTTCGGTGCTAACCGTGTTTTCTCAATCATCTATAGATGATTTAACGGGGAAAGAAAAAGCGTTTCTATATCATCAAACACGCAAGGTAAGCGTTTTAAAACAAGAACTGTTTCACCTCTTTGAGTTTACGGATTCAATTCCATACATAACTGATACGCTGCCTGATTATTCTTATATTGAAAAAGAAATTGTAAAAAATCCTGATCTGCTAAAGATTCATCAGTCTCAAATGGAACGGAAAGCAGACGGATTGGTCTATGATCTAGCGACAAGATTCGCTTTATGGGAACTTGATCAAGTGCTGCATTATCGAAATTCAACTGCTAAAGAAGACGCTCACCTCAAAGAAGATTTAAAAGTCTTTGAAGCCTTTGTGAGAGAAGAGGCACCGCAAAGCGTAATCCGCATGCTGACTAATGGCGAATATACACTTGCAAAGACCGTACAGGGTTATCATACGCCGTCTTTAACGGTGGCAGATAAATTGGCTTCCATTCTAAATGCGGGCTATAGTCAGTTAGACCAAATGCTCATTATCAATGCCATAATGTATGCTCAGGAAAAATATGTTTCAGAACGTGCTCAGGAAGTATACAAATTGTTAACGAACCAAGAATTTTCCAGTTCAGTCTTACTTTCAGGAGTTGGTGACGGGGGAAATTGGGCAGAGATAACAGGAGGGTTTTCTACACCATACTCTGTTGGTTTGCCAGATGAGATCGGGCTTTTCCGATTTGAAGTTGATAAAGTTTTTAATGAAGAACGAGAATTGGATGAACTGAAAGTAAAAGTAGTCAAGTCTTATTCTTTTACGAAAGATCCGATAAAGGAAACTGTTGTGCATGTCGATGTAATGGGGTATCATCCTGAAAGACAAACTACCATCGCCATTCAAAGTGGGGGTAAATCTTATGTTTTATACGGTAAAAATGATCATAGACGTGTATCCCCGGATTCAACTTATGGGGAAGGAACAACCTATTGGCGCTTAATGAATCGATTAGAACATTTTTACATCGCTAACCTCAAGGAAGATTTATATGGAAAAAGAGGATACGAATACCAAATAGATCTATTTGAAAAGAAGATTGAATCTACAAAATTGAAAATTAAAAAGACGGAGTATAGATTAGACGAATTAAGACATACGCCCGAGGGTAAGCCAAAAATCAAAAAGAAAAAAATGAAGAAAAAAGATCTTGGACGTTCGGATCAAGATGGAGGAGGACATCCTACGAGCAAATTAAGTAAGCTGGATAAGAAGAAATATATAGAACAGAATCGATTGGTTCAGTTGAATAGTCAATTAGAGGCACAGAAAAGTATCCTGCGTCAATTAATCGAAGATATGGAAAAGGCATATGAAACGTTGGTTAAATACGAGACCAAATTGGATTATATGAAGAAAACAATGGGCTATGAAATTATGGCTTTTGAACAAGAGGGGTCAATATATTTATTTGAAGACGGGGCCTATTTTGATTACCGAACACAGGATTTTGTTTTTCCACCAGATCAATCCAACTCTAATTTCCTGATTAATCATATTTCTTTTGGAAAAGAGCTTTTTACAGATCAGATCGACGAGAATTTCACACACTTAAGTATATCGAAAAGAAATACGGATGCTGTATATGTTTTAGAAAAGACGATTGAATCATCATCAGATCGCAAACTTTCAGTCTCAGACTCGATACAGATCATGGAGTTTTTCGATGATTTATTGATCAAAAAGAATATCATAAATTTCAATGTAATTGCCGGTGGAATTGGAGCAAAAGGAGATAATGGCTATGAGCGTGATATTGATCCAGCTTACGCTTCTAGTGACGAGAACGCACATCCAATTTATGTCTATCGTATAGAAAGACATGTTGACCTGGATGTTTCATTAAGTGTGTATATAGGAAATAAAATTCCAGCAGCTTTCTCTGCATATCAATCCGACTTTATGAAGATGAAGCAGAAATACCCTGAATTAAAAGAAATGGATTTTTATTCAGCAATCTTGGCTAAAGCCGAGGTTGAAAAATGGCTACAAGTTTTAGAAGAATGCGCCAATACATGGATTAAGTCGGCAGCAGATCGTAAAATCATTCTTAAGAAACTAAAAAAGTTGAAAGCAAAATCAATTCAAATAGAAACTGTGGGCGAATCCATTAAGATCTAATGAATATGATCATGATGTTATTTTTTGAAGACTTGGACTAAACAACCAAGAGAAGTATTACTTTTGCATTATGGCTGAGGACAAGCAAGAAAATATGCCATTTCTGGCACATTTGGAAGAATTAAGGTGGCGACTGGTCAAAAGCGTCATTGCAATTCTCATATTTGCTATCCTTATTTTCATTTTTACAGAATGGATAACAGAAAATGTTTTTCTGAACCTGGCTAACGAGGATTTTCCAATCTTTCATTTTTTCTGTTCACTATTTAATATTTGTGCAGAGAAAATCAATATTGATTTTCAATCCGTGGAAATGACCGGTCAATTCTCAATCAATTTAATGATGGCAATCATGGGGGGAGTGGTTGTCGCATTTCCATGGATTTTCTATCAAATTTGGGGGTTTGTTAAACCCGGATTGAAACAAAATGAAATTCAATCAGCACGCGGAATTGTCTTTTTTGTAAGTATACTTTTCTTTTTAGGAGTGGCTTTTGGTTATTTCGTTATCGCTCCTTTAACGGTTCAGTTTTTTGGTAACTGGACGATGTCTGATCAAATCAATAATGCCTTTACGATTAACTCTTATTTGCGAACAGTGGTGTCAACGGTATTCTTCACAGGATTACTCTTTTTATTACCTGTGATTATTCAGATCTTTTCGAAACTGGGTATCGTTACTGCAGCTTGGTTAAAGAAATACCGTAAGCATGCTTTTGTTGTCGTATTGATTTTGGCCGCGATTATAACACCTCCAGACTTGATTACTCAGGTAATTGTAAGTATTCCAATATTGCTCCTATATGAATTGGGTATTCGAATAGCACTGCGAATTGAAAAACGCAGAATGCAAGATGAAATGGCTTAATAGCAATAAAAATTGGAGGAATGATTATTTTGTAGTTCAGTCATGAAAGTAAACGGATTAATCATATTTCTTTTTCTACTTCCGTTTTCCGGCCTTGGACAAATACGACTCAATGGCCGTGTTTTAGATTCACTTACACGAGAGCCCATTCCTTTTTCCAAAGTAAGAATGAAAGTACAAAACAGTGCTACCGTAAGTTCTGCTGAAGGTGAGTATGAAATTCACTCCTCGTATCCGATAGATACTGTTCTTGTTGATTTCATTGGTTATAAACAAGCTGTTATTTCGGTATCTGAAAATACGGTTTCCCCGCTCAACATTCTGCTGCGTGAGAATGTAGCCAGTTTGGATGAAGTTGTCATTACAGCAGGTGAAAACCCCGTGTTTGAAATCTTAAGAAAGATAAAAGAAAAAAAAACTCAGAATAACCCAGAAAAGCTGGAGGCCTATGAATGCAAAGTCTACAATAAAATGCAATTCAGCGTTAACAATATGGGAGATAAATTTGAGGAGCGACGTGCCTACCGAAAGTTTGATTTCATAATGGATTATGTAGATAATCTTAATGGTGAAAAATATCTGCCTGTTTTGCTATCAGAATCAATCTCGGATTATTATTTCAGAAGTAATCCGACCCAAAGGAAAGAAGTCATAGAGGCAACGCGTATTACAGGGATTGACAACCTTGAATTGGGTCAGTTTACCGGAGATATGTATCAGAATGTAAATATTTACGACGATTATTTGGAGCTATTTAATAAGGAGTTTTTGAGTCCTATTGCTAATGAAGGGAAGTTGTTTTATAAGTATTATTTGATGGAGTCAGATACCCTTGACGGCATTCCATGTTATCATATTCAATTTAAGCCAAAACGAAAGGGTGGTGCACTTTTTCAAGGGGACTTCTGGGTAACAGCAGATTCTTACGCAGTAAAGCGTGTAGTAGCGGAAATCCCAAATGATGTCAACTTAAACTATGTGTCTGATTTTTATGTAGAGCAGAATTATAAACAGGTTGATGATAGTGTTTATGTGCTCGCCAATGAAAATATGACGGCTAATTTTGATTTGTTTAGTGAGCAGGAAGACTCTCCTTTAATTGGCGTGACGGTCAATAAATCAGTTAATCGTTCTGATTTTATTTTGAATGATGTAAAGCCTTTTAATTTCTACGTGAGTGATATTGTGATCCTCGATAGCGCCGACCAAAGAGAGGATACGTATTGGCAAGAGACCCGTCCAGTGGCCTTATCAGATGAAGAAGCAGGTGTAATTGAAATGGTAGATTCCCTCAAGGCTAATAAAACGTATCGTTTTTATGAAAACCTAGCCTATATGAGTTATACTGGTTTTTGGAGAACAGGACCTATTGAAACGGGCAGTATCTATTCGATTTACAACCAAAATGTGGTAGAAGGAAATCGATTTATGCTGTCCATGAGGACTTCGAATAAATTTAGTAAGAAAGTGGAAATATCAGCCTTTACAGCGTATGGTACCCTAGATCGAGAATGGAAATACGGAGGTTCGATTCGATGGAAATTAAGAGAAAGTCCGAGAGAAATGTTGCGCTTTGCATATCGAAAAAGGATAGACCAATTAGGTTTGATTGCCTCCGTTGGGGATGTTGGTAATTCTTTTTCGACATTATTGTCAGCAGCACCGTTAGATAAACTCACCATGGTCAATCAGGCTTCTGTCGGATTGGAGAAAGATTGGCGTTTTGATATACGCACGTTTAATAATGTCGAATGGAAAAATTATATCCCTTTGGGGCAATCAGATTATAGTCGAATTGATCCAACCTCAGGAGATACCAACCAAGTTAGTAGTCTAACCTCTTTCCAAATTCGTAATCAAATCATGTTTACCAAAGAGGAGAAGTTCTTGAAAGGGCAGTTCGACCGGATTTCTCTCGGATCAAAATATCCTATTATATCGTTGACGCATGCTTGGGGAGTTAATGAAATCTTAGGCAGCGAATATGGTTTTCATCGATTGGATTTTATATGGAATCACAGACCACGTTTAGGAATGTTTGGTCGCTTGAATTATACTATTCATGCAGGTAAAATATTCGGAACAGTACCTTATCCATTTTTGCAAGTGCACCAGGGTAATGAAACCTATTATTACCAGGTCAATAATTTTAATTTGATGAATTATTACGAGTTTATCAGTGATCAATGGGTTAGAATTTTATTCGAACACCACTTACAAGGCGCTATCATGGATCGTATTCCATTAATCAATAAATTGAAATTGAGATTGGTTTACACAGGTAAAATGGTTATTGGTTCCTATAGCGATGCGCACAATAAAGAAATGCTCTTGCCGTTTTATTCGAATAGAATAACAAGACCTTATTACGAAGTAAGCGTTGGATTAGAAAATATCCTCAAATTTATTCGGGTAGATGCCATTTGGCGTTTGTCGTATCGCAATAATTTGGATCTCAATGATAACCCTATTCCAAATTTTGGGATTAAATTTGTTTTCACTTCCGATTTTTAAGGAGAACAGCTATGAAATTAAGAACAGATAACATCAAAAAATCATATAAAGGACGACAAGTCGTCAAGGGTGTGTCTGTGGAAGTCAATCAAGGAGAGATCGTCGGTTTGCTTGGGCCCAATGGAGCTGGTAAAACAACATCCTTTTATATGATTGTTGGACTCATCAGTCCGAATGAAGGAAAAGTGTTTCTGGATGATACTGAAATCACGCGATTTGCCATGTTTAAGCGTGCTCAACTGGGTATTGGGTATTTACCCCAAGAAGTATCCGTTTTCCGAAAGATGTCGGTTGAAGATAATATCATGACCGTTTTGGAAATGACCAAACGATCCAAGGAGGAGCGTTTAGAAAAATTAGAGTCTTTATTGGATGAATTTGGATTACAGCATGTCCGTAAAAATTTAGGTCAGAGTTTATCAGGAGGTGAAAAACGACGAACGGAAATTGCCAGGGCCTTGGCAACTAACCCAAAGTTTATTTTGTTAGATGAACCCTTTGCAGGTGTTGATCCGATTGCGGTTGAGGATATACAACAAATCGTTGCTAAACTTAAGAAAAAAAATATTGGTGTATTAATCACTGATCATAATGTTCAAGAAACCTTGTCAATCACAGATCGGACTTATCTACTTTTTGAAGGTAGTATTTTACGTGAAGGTACAGCGGAAGCATTAGCATCTGATGAAATGGTTCGAAAAGTATATCTAGGCGCCAATTTTGAGTTACGTAAGAAGTCTTATGATAATGTAGATGGTGTTGAGAAGTCTGTTACGAAGGATGCCCAAAAAGAAAAGGACGCTGTGAAATATGCAGAACGTATCTTACATACAGCAAAGCAACTTCAAAATAAGTTATCAGGATCATTTTTGAACGTTGAGGCACTAAATGATTCTGAGGATTTAGAATCGAAATTGAAAGAAATGAAGGCTTATTTCTTAGATTATGATCTAGGTAATAGAGCGCAAGAGATTTATAAAAATCTTCAATTTGGCCCAGCGGCAAGGTATAAGTCAAGATTCTCATTGTTGTTTTACTTGCTTATTCCCGTTATTGGTTGGACGCTACTAGTAATGGCTAGAAATCGTAGAAAAGATTGTCTAGACGCACTTGATAAGCTCATTACGAACCTATCAACTTTTCAAATGCTTTTAGACAAACCCGATCTAGAAGAGATGATTGAATAATACAAAATTACTGTATCACCACGCGCTTATTTCTCCAAACACCATTTGCTTTTATTCGAACAAAGTAAACACCTGCTTTCACCTGATTCAAATCGACTTTTTGCAAATTGTTTAGCGGGGTAATTGCTTGCACCAATTGGCCATCGGGAGAATAAATTTCAATAAGTTCTATCAAACGATCAGACTGTATAGTAAAGAATCCGTCTGAAGGGTTTGGATATAAGCTCAAATCAAAATTAACTTCTTCATTAATACTCGCGTAAAAGTTTGTCGATCCCCATGCGCCTAAACTCTCATTGAAGAAAGTTCTGCTGCTATTTGTTTTTAATTTTACAGCTTTTATGAGATAATGATATTCACCAGAATCTGGTAGGCCTTCGTCAATGAAACCGGTGCTCGTAACGATCTCTTCATTTACTTTTACCCATAAATCATCAATGGGTCTTCGATAGATATTATAGCCTTCTATTTCCGCATCCAAACTTGCTGTCCAAGACAATTCAGCGTCACTAACATTGTTAACAATCTCAACGTCAGTAGGCGGAATAATATAATACATGCGCAGAGACGGATCACCTAATTGTGTGACATGCACGCCTTCTCCAGTGACAAATCCAGCACCTAATGTTAGTGACAAATAATCTGAATTCATATCCTGAGACATGAGTGCACTCGCTCCGATATTATCTCCTTGTGCCATTGTATGGTAATGCCAGTTTGGTCTTCCAGCCCACGAGCAAGATAAAGTTCTGCCATTAGCTACTATGGCACGCATGAGATTGTTTGATACATCCCAATCGCCAAAATAACTAACAAAAAGCATTGTAAACGTCGATTCGTTATATCCTGCAGCAACTTCAGCTGTTGTTAAAGAAGTTCCATCCTTTAACCTTACGATAAACATCATAGGTAGTCGGTATAGCATTTTCGTTCTCCAACCAATTAAGCGTTATGCTGGCAGGATCTTCATTGACTTCAGCAGTTAATTGAACGGTCCAATTTCTTGCAGCATCTTGGGCAAAAGAAGTCAGATTAATAAACAGGGTTACGATTAAAACGGGTATAGTTTTCATGGTTGATTTTTTGAGGGGAATATAAATGAGAATTCAGTAATTATTGAATCACTAGTCTTTTGTTCAGCCAAGTATTGTCGGTTTTTACGCGAATAAAATAGACGCCTGGTTCAACGCCTAATAAATCTAGTTTTTCAATATAATTATTCGATTGTTCAGTGTATATCAATTTCCCATCGGGAGCATAAACTTCAACTTGGGTCATTAGACGATCAGATTGAATCGTAAACATTCCGTTGGATGGATTTGGAAATACATCCCAATGGAAATTGGTCACTTCGTTGATTCCAGCTACAAATGAGGTTGTTCCCTCGGCACCTAAACTTTCATTGTAAAAAGTACCACTTCCATTTGTCTTTAATTTCGCGGCTTTAACCATGTAGCGATAATCTCCAGGTCCAGGAACCGTGGTATCTGAATAGGTCGTTTCTGAAACGAGTTCAGGATTAACCCTTATCCAAAGTCCGTTCTCAGGTCGGCGATAAATATTATACCCATCAATCTCTTCATCTGTGCTAGCGGTCCAAGAAATATCAGCATTCACATCATTGTTTACAGCTTCTACTTCTGTTGGAGAGGCTACGTAATACATTCTTAAAGAAGGGTCTCCTAGTTGTGCAACATGTACACCTTCTATTGTGACATAAGCTCCTCCTCCAAGCGTAAGTGAGATATAATCTGAATAAATATCTTGTGAAGCACGAGCTGAATATCCAATATTTTCTCCCATTGCCATATGGTGATAATGGAAATTTGGACGTCCTGCCCATGAGCAAGAAAGAGTCCGCCCGCTTGCTATACTGGCTCTCAGTAAATTGTTAGGCGTATCCCAATCACCAAATTGGCTGCCATAGAGCATTGTAAAAGTAGACTCACTAGATCCATCAGCAATATGATTGGTAGTTAAAGCTGATCCTCCATTTAGTCCGTTTGCTAGAGAGTACGTTCCATCTCCACAACCGTAGGACCATAGATAATCATTCCCATTTAGTGTTGTCCAGTAGTCCAATTCGGCAATACTGTCCGGACCAAAAAAAGCAGTGAAATTACGGAATCCGTTTTGTGCAAACCCTTCAGAATGAAATGATAATGCACTTTGGTCAATCAATCCGCGTTCAACGGGGATGTATGCTGTCGTTTTAAATTCATGGACTTTGTTCAAGTAGTTACGTAAGAGTTCAACCTCTGGATCAACAAAAGCTGATAGGTTTGAAAAGTCTACACGACTGACTTGTAAATTAATCGTTGAGACAACAGTGCTTGGATCAAACTTCCCATCACCAGGAATGTTGTGATTTCTTGGATCAGTCGCTGATGTTGTGTTCACTTCTGTATCGGTCCACTCACCAAACATGTCACCATAATATACATCCGCTGGCCAAGCTCCTCTGTGAAAGAAAGAGAGATCTGGGTAAAGATCACCTGAGTATGGAACAGGAATATTACCTAGTAGGTATAAAGAAGTTAGGTTCGGTAATTCATTATAATAACCTTTGATTTCATCTTTTAAATCGGCTGGCGTCATTGCTGGATCAACGAGGTGGCGCGTTACCATCCATCCGTCGTTGTAGAGGTCCATTTCCAGCGTGTCGATCTCATCTGATAAAGCATCAGCGTGTGTCTCATCAATAAGAAGCAAGATATCTCCTTTGTTCGGATTAAGTTGAACTTCAACACCTGCGTTAATATATGTCCAAGCATAAACAGAGCCTCCTGTTCTGAGCTGGATCATATATTCATAAGAACCACCTAATTCCACATCAGTATCGGTCCATTCCAAATCACCACCGGTCGGCACAGAGCCTACGCTCGTTCCCCATCCAACGGTTCCTTTTTCTTTTTTCCAGATATAATAGATTTCAGCAACTGTCGCATTAGGCAGCCATTTTAAAGTAATACTCGGATCGGCCGGATTAGCTTCTGCACTTGCCTGTACCGTCCAGTTTCGGGCAGCATCTTGTCCATATGCTTGATATAGAAATAAGCAAAGTAATAGTAGTAAAGATCTCTTCATTTCGTTGGTTGTTGGTTTCAATCAACGGAAGATACGTTTTTTCAGAATCTTATAAGAATCAGTGGAGTATATTCTATCGAACTACTAGAGTAAAAAAGTGTCAAAAACCCTTATGTGTCAAAGGCTTCAGTTCAAACAAAAGAAAAGCGCATTTAACAAAACCGCTCGGGAATGTTAAAAAATAAAGGTACAACCGGAACCTTCCAATAAAAAAGAAAAAAGTGGGGGGGTAAATTATGCTTTAGAAATGGTGAAAGAATAACCTTCCATAATTTCATTTACGAGTAATTTCTTACAAGCTTCGTCCGTTTTAGCTTTTGCTTCTTCTTCAGAGGCAGCTTCAACAAATAGATGAATGTGTTTGCCAATGCGGACATTCGTAATTTCAGATAAACCTAGGTTTCCCATAGATTGCGTTACAGCTTTACCTTGAGGGTCCAATAAAGCCTCTAAAGGCATGACATCAATTTCCGCTTTAAATTTCATCTGTTTTTGCTTTTCGAATTAGTGTTATAATCAGGGACAAAATTACATATAATATTACAATCAGAGGTATGGCCCAAAGGAATAAAGTTGCCAACAAAATCAACGAAATTGTTAAAAAGATGAAACGAATCTCATTACCCTTCCATTTAATATGTTTGAATTTTAAGGAGAAAAGTGGCAATTCAATTACCATAAGAATCGAAAAAATGACACTTAAGAATGCAAGTACTAATGGTGATTCTAGCGATTGGGCTATTGTCATTTCCCAAGAATAAAAATGAATAGAACCTTCTAAAACACCATTATATGTATTGAAAATCAAAATGGGTAAAACGGCAAAAAATAATGTCATCGCAGGCGTCGGTAAACCTATAAAGTCGTTTGTTTGACGGGTGTCGGTATTGAATTTCGCCAATCTAAATAGGGCAAATACCGGTATCAATAAAGCAATGAAGGGTAAGAATTTATAATAGCCAAGATCTACGACGGTCGCTGAAATAACATCATCAGGAAAAATGATTTCGCCTCCCACAATAGTGCGGTCAATCACCTCAAATTGGCCTATGAAATTATCGAAATCAAACCAAGCCATTCCGCCCATCATCACAAAAATCATCAAACCCGGAGCAACACCAAAGGTAACCATATCTGCGAGCGAGTCAAGCTGTTTTCCCATTTCACTCGGTACTTTTAATAGTCGTGCAATAAAGCCATCCAAAAAATCAAGAATTGCTGAAGCAAAAATAAAAAGCGGAGCAATTTCAATATTACCGGTGAGGGTAAAAAGAATTGCAAAAATACCACCAATCAGATTACCGGCAGTTAGCAAATTAGGTATGAGTCGCTTTATGGTATTCACACTACAAAAATGGACAATAATCTGGAATTAATAGAGGATGTCTCTTTTTATTTGAAAGGATTGACCTTGTTATCGACTAAATAATAGGTCCTGTCGAAAAAATAAAAGACAATTAAATTCGATGCGGAGCGTTATGGGTATTGAACTTGATAAATTAGTATCTTTAGAGAGCTTTATATGAAAGAACTATTGCTGACAACCGTTTTATGTGCAATGTCATGGACAATAATTGCACAAGAAGAGGATATCACTCCAAAGTATTCCAACGAATTTTTGTCTATCGGCGTTGGTGCTGGAGCACTAGGTATGTCTAATGCGGTTGTAGGTGGAGTGGAGGATGTAACTGCTGGTTATTGGAACCCTGCAGGTTTAATAGGAGTAGATGATTTCCTTCAGGTAGGAGCCATGCACTCTGAATATTTCGCAGGAATTGCGAAGTATGATTACCTGGGTATTGCAAAACCACTTGATGATATGAGTACTACTGGTTTTACCTTTATCCGATTCGGTGTAGACGATATTCCCAATACAACTCAGCTGATAGATAGAGACGGAAATGTCAATTATGATAATATCACCACATTCTCAGCGGGTGATTATGCTTTTCTTTTTTCGTATGCTCGAAAAATGCCTATCGAGGGCTTAAGTGTAGGTGGAAACTTCAAAATTGTTTACCGTCACGTAGGTGATTTTGCACGTTCATGGGGGTTTGGAATTGATGGGGGAGTACGATACAACCTCGGTGAAAAATGGAAGTTTGGTATACTAGCCAGAGATGTCACGACAACTTTTAATGCATGGTCATTTTCATTAGATGATCAAATGATCGAAACCTTTGAGCTAACCGGAAACGAAATTCCAGAAAACGGTCTTGAAATCACTTTACCAAAATTCATATTCGGAGCGCAGTTTAGAACAAATATTGTGAAAGAGTTTTATGTTAAATCAGAAATCAACGCAGCTTTAAATACGGATGGACGAAGAAACGTTTTGATTCGCACCAATCCGATCAGTGTCGATCCAGCAATGGGAGTCGAGTTGGGATATGGAAAATGGGTGGCTGTTCGTTTTGGTTTAGGTAATATGCAGTGGATTAAAAATGTTGATTTAACAGAGTCAATAACGTTACAACCGAATATAGGAATTGGTGTTGGCTTTAAAGGTATCGCCATTGATTATGCTTTCACTGATATTGGTGATGCGTCTGTGGCACTATATTCACATGTCTTTTCATTGCGTTTTAATCTCAATGATCCAAAAGAAAGGGAACAAACAGAATAATAATGTGGTCTAAATTATTGATCTTCATATCATTTTTTGCAACAGGATTGAGTTATGCTCAATTTGGAAATGAATGGATTAATTATGACCAGCAACACTACTCCTTCAAAATTCATGAGGATGGCGTTTATCGTTTAACCTATGAAACATTAGTTGCTTCAGGCATCCCTGTTGGTTCTATTTCACCCGATGATCTTCAAATTTTTGGTTTCGAAAAAGAACAACCGATTTGGATTGAAGGAGGAGAAGATGGAACATTAGATCCTGGAGATGCACTTGTTTTTTATGCTCAAAAAAATACTGTTTGGCTAG
>JAURQI010000037.1 GCA_030836155.1 Crocinitomix sp. | reverse complement strand
TTATCAATCACGCCCAAATCAATCCGCGTCATATCTGCTGCAGGATTCGGATAAAGATTGATTGAACTTGATGATAGACTTGTTTCGTCAAGACTCACATAACCATTGTTCACAGCGTCTGCAATTGATGCATAACCGGCATTATCAATCGTTCCGTCAGGTGCAATCAAAATTCCAACCAAATGCACTTCATCTAAATCCCAATCTGGATCAATGGTTACTGAAAAACCTTGTGTATGCACTTCTCCAGCATCTACAGTAGCAGGAAAACTTGCTGCTAATCCACCAAAACCAGGGAGAATTGCTCTGGCAACATGATCATAAACCATATCCTCCGCTGGCACCGGATTTGGAAGATCCTCGTATCCTCCCATTTCACCAGCACCACCACCAGAATATGAATTGGCTTGAGACCAACCACTTCCAGTTCCTGTTACACCATCCTCAATAACAACAAGCGCTAATCGATAATCTCCCGCAATCGGCTCGTTAAAATCGGCGGTAACCGATACACTCATTTCTGTTGCACCATCTGCATAATCTGTTCCAATCGTTAAAACCGCTTTTGGAGCAAGGATTACACGCTCTAAGAAATCAGCCTCAACTGCAGCCGGATTGATATCATCTCCACGGTCAACCAATAAACTCGGGTAACCTGAAATTAATCCTCCAATTCCCTCGTCATATACATCAACTGTCATTGGATCTCCGTTATGAACAGCAATTCCGACAAAATGCTCAGGATATGTATCCGCCATAAAATCAAGATAAACTGCTCCTCTTGGGCACCATCCGCACCACGTTCCCGTTCCTTCTTCTCCAATTACCACTTTACCATCTGCTGGAACAACAGGGTCTAATGTTATAGACTTCTCATCATCTGCAGGATCACCATCTGCTCCTGCTCCGTTTACATTTGATACGGTTGCTACGATATCATTCTCTCCAGCAATTAAGCTCAATTCATCTGTAAATTGAACCACAAAGGTTTCTAATGATGCAATACTTACACCTGTTACATTTTCTACGATCGTCTCACCATTATAAGTCATTTCTAGATCAAACGAACTAATGGCGTTTACACCTAAATTTCTAATTGTTCCGGATGGACTAATTCCTGTTCCAGCCAAGCCAGACGTGTTACCGATTAGTATAACTCCTGCATTAACATCAGGGAGATCATACGGTGTATAGTCAACTGCTAAATCATCAACATAATACCCAGCTTGATTATTTCCACCAGCAGCGCTATTAACGGGATAAAGATTTAAAGAAGCAGCAGCATTATTGGTCGCTGCGAACGTTCCTTGACTGACACCATCCAATGAAACTTCCCATGTATTGGTGTTAAAATTGACATCTACTTCAATTGTGAACCAGGTTTCTGAAGGATAAGTTGTTTCGATTAGAGGCGAACCTCCTGCATCGACAAGAAACTGTCCATCATTCACCATTTGACAATTCATACTCCAAACTTCCCCAACGGTTTCAGTTCCTTGGAAATTGAAATAAGCACCTTTATTATCCTCTACATAGAACTTTGCCTCAAAGTGCATTTGTCCGAGGTTAAACAGGTCTCCAAATGGAACAACAACATCTTGTGGACCACCTGATTCTACCGTGGTTTGAAAATAGATAGCGTTAGAGCCACTGGCTGCTTCAAGGTCAGTAATTTGAACATCCTCTGCTCCTCCTACTGCTCCACTCCAGGTTGTCCAATCTGCAGATTCAACTCCCATATAGTCCCCAACCGAATAGGATTCAAAATCTTCCGAAATAATCTGAGCCTGAACGTTAGTCCAAGTCATGCTGCAAAAGGCCGCAACAATTAAATACTTCTTTTTCATAGTTTAAATTTTGGGCAAAGTAGCGAAACTCATTGCAACGGACAATTTTAGATTTATTCATTCTTGAAGTCTTAAAAAAACAAATTGAAGGAAAAATCACTTCTTAATATACTGGATCACTTTAGAAAGGGGTTTTCTCACAAAAGTCAGTGGACCAGGCTTTAATCCATTAATCTCCCAGGCCATTTTATCTTCTCTATTTGATCGAAAACGATTTTTGTAGCTTGCATTACTCACTCCACCTGTTCGCATTTTGACAATCGTTTTAGGGAGATAATTTAATTGAATGCCATGTTTTTCAATAACGCGTAGCATAAATTCATAATCAGCTGCTGATTTGAGTTTCAGGGTAAAATCACCAAAACGTTCATAGACCGATTTCTTAACAAAAAAAGTAGGATGAGGAGGCATCCAGCCTTTTTTAAAGGCACCTGCTTTATATGGCCCTGATTTCCATCGACGAATGATCTTTGATGTGTCTACTGGATCGACATAGTCTAAATCAGCATAAACGGCATCTATTTCTTCTTCAAAACAAGCGACCATTTCTGAGATCACCGTATCACTTGCATAAAAATCATCTGAATTTAATATACCAACTATATTTCCAGACGATAAAGCGACTCCTTTATTCATCCCATCATAGATACCTTTATCAGGCTCGGACACGAATTTCGCAATTTTATCTTGATGCTTCTTAACAATGT
This sequence comes from Crocinitomix sp., assembly GCA_030836155.1. Classification (GTDB taxonomy): domain Bacteria; phylum Bacteroidota; class Bacteroidia; order Flavobacteriales_D; family Crocinitomicaceae; genus Crocinitomix. The sequence continues at coordinate 2,239 of JAURQI010000037.1, read as the reverse complement.
CCATTGTAGCATCCGTGCTAGCTCCGTCCACAATGACATATTCAATATGCGGATAATCTTGTGATAGTACTGATTGAATGGTATCCCCTATTGTTGCTTCGGCATTAAATGCAACTGTAATAATGGAGACAGGGGGTCGTTTATCAGTCATGGTCCTCCATTTTACGTTGTCTAATCCATTCTGCAGGATTTCCTTTGTATATACCAAAGGGTTTTAGTTCGTTCGGAGCTATGGAGCCTGCTGTTAAAATCGCGTGTGACCCAATTTTTGTTCCACCTGGCACGATCGATTTTGCACCAATCCAAGCACCTTCTGCTAATTCGATTTTGCCGACCATTAGATCGAATGTTGATTTCTTATAATTATGATTTCCTGACAGCAATAGAGCACCTTGCGAAATACATACGTTATTTCCAATTTCGACTTGTCCTAAATTATCAATCCAGACCCCCTCACCAATCCACGTATGGTCACCAATTTCCAATAACCATGGGTATTTGACATTCACACGTGGTTTGATCACGACTCCTTTCCCAATTTTAGCTCCAAATAAACGGAGCACACCTCTTTTCAGACCGATAAAAGGGTTCCAAGGGTTGAGCATAAACAGAACATTAAAAAAATACCAAAGACCGCGTTTTACAGCTCCACCAGGTTGAAAATCACTATTATCAAATGAAGACAAATCAACCGGCATCCTGAAAAAGTTTACGGTTTGCTTCAATGACTGCGTCATCGCAAATCTCATTTTGAAAATATTGGAAGCAAGCTTTTACCATCTCCAGGTATTGCTCTGGCGGCATATCGGCCGCTTCTTGAACAGCGTCAACCAATTCTGTAGGGTTTTTCAAGTCTACATCCCAGCCTAATTTCTTCTCTTTTAGATCACGCCAAGGTGTGTTTTGACTAAGAATAACAGGACAACCATTCGCCCATGACTCTACGATCGCGTGTCCAAAATTCTCATGTTTGGTTGGCAAGATGAAATAATCCGCATACAAAAAAGTTTGAGGTAATAAAGACGGATTCAGTGCTCCGTGATATGCAATCGTAACGTTTCCATAAGATTGAATATAACTGCGGAATTTCTTGTAATAATCCTCATCTTCAATGTTTCCATAAATATCAAACTTTACGGGGCGATCTGCTTTAATTGATCTTAAAGCATGAACTGCTAAATGTAAATTTTTCTTACGTGAAATACGACTGATAAAAACAAAACGAACCTCACCAGTATTTCTTTCTTTAGAAATATCTTCAAATTTCAACTGCTTTGTTGTGGGAATGTTTCTTGCGATCACCACTTCCGCATTTGAACCAAAAACAGCTTTTATTTCTGCCTCTTCTTTCACCGTAGAAGCATGCCAAATAACACGTTTATAAAAACGCATCCATTTTGCCATCCGCAAGAAGATTAATTTCTTAAATCTTTTAATTTCTAAGGCGCCTTCTCCTAACATTCCTCTCGGAGCGATAACTACAGGTATTTTGCTTATCAAACTTAATGGCGCTAAGGTATATAATCGCGAAAACAAGCTGTTTAAATACAATAAGTCGGGGTTGATTTCAAGAATATTGGCTTTAATAGCAGAAGGTTTCATATTCGCCTTGCTCATGTACTTAATGATCACGCCATCTTTGTCAAACCATTGGTCAGCTTCTATATTTTCATACGGTTCTGTTTCGCCGAGATCAAAAGCGCTTGTTAACACATAGAATTCAAACTCGTCTTTTAAGGCGTTGATTATGTTTACAACAGAACGTATTGGTCCACCTGCTTTAAAGCCAGGTTCATACCAATCCATACATATCAGAATGCGCTTTAACTTTTTATTTTCCTTAGCTGATTCCATTTTTCTTCATCCAATCACCTAGTATAACTAGTGGCCAAATTCTTGACCATGTGACTCGTTTATTATTATTTAAAAAACTCTTCCACAGGACATCCAATTCGGCTTCTCTAAAATACCCATTCTTTTTCAATTCATTCAAGCCTTCTTCGCAAAAACCGCGCAGTTCATTTTTCATCCAAGACGCATACGGCAAGACAAAGCCCATTTTCGGTCGTTCATAAATTTCACTTGGAATCAAATTCTTAAAACTATTAATGAGCAGTTGTTTTGGTGGTGTAGGATTTTTTATCGCATCGCGTATACCCAATACGTAGGATACGAATGTATGATCTAAAAAAGGCACCCTCACTTCCAAACTACTGGCCATACTCATTTGATCGGTATC
>JAURQI010000036.1 GCA_030836155.1 Crocinitomix sp. | reverse complement strand
TCATTTCCAGACTCAGAACCCACACCAAATATTCCAGCTTGATTTTCAACAATAGAATTACAAAACAGTAAGTCGCAATCCTCAATAACTGTCGCTCGAAAAACAACTAAGGTGCTGTCAACACCCTCAATACTATGCAATACTTCACCCCCATCCAGTTCATCTGCACCAGAGCCCATATTGACATGAACAAAACGGCCTGCAACATCATAAAATGCCTGATCATCGCCCGTTGCATCAGTTTTCACGCCAAGGTTTGGGCCAAATGTAATTTCAATAGATTCAGGTACATACTCAATATTGAGAGGCAAGGTATCAACAACGAAAGTACTTAAAGAAGGATCCAAACCAATATTTTTACCAACAATGGTGTACTCCAGCGTATCCCCTCTTTCCAATAATCCTCCATTAATATCCTCTACCCTTAATTTAGCTCTAATATCGGGTTCGAAAACATCAACGGCAAAAGTGAGGGCTTGTATTTGGACCGTCTCATTGTTGGTTGTGATTTTGATATCCGCAGAAGTTGCCGAATTGCCAATAAAGTCAAATGTCCCATTATCTGGCGCAAAAATGTCAGCATCAATATTGATGTTATTATGGCGCAACGGGTTTTGAGAGGTGGTTACGGCATCAAATCTTGTTTGTGAAGAATTAAAGATATCATCCGCTGGATTTGTAGTGTTCGAAATTGGAACGTAACCCGCTCCTCCATCGAATAACAAAGAATCTCCCTCAAAACCACGATCCCCGTCATAACCATAGACACCTACTTCAAATGATACTGGTCCTGATGGGGGAGTTAAAAAATCGGATATCCCAACTTCTATATCGGTTCCTGAATCATTTACATTCACTAAACCGTCAAAAACATTTAGGCTGCGCATGTGCATTAAATCATTCTGATACACTACAACGATATTCCAACCTCCCCATCGGTTGGACCCTTCTTCTAGTCTTGAATAAACATTTGCGATGGTGTAAAGGGCTTTTGTTTCGTTGGCCGTTAAAATATCTGTGATATCTGCGTAACAATAATAGACGCTATTCCCTAATCCTTCATCTGCTCCGGCATCTATTAATTCATTAGCAACAACATCTACATAAGCACCGCCATCCACTCCAACTTTAATTGAATCACGTCCTGGATAACCTAGGTCATCATCGCGGGATCGACCGCCCCAATAAATTCCGGCAAAGAGTATTTCACTGCAAGCCAGAAGATCAAGACTATCAGAAGATGAACTAAAGGTTGTTGGGTCAAGATCTATATCGATATATTCAGCTACGTGATCGTTATTCTGACTCCAAGTATCATAAGTGGGAGGTAGTTGGGCATCTAGATCAGCACAATTTGCGCCTCCGCCTCCCGATCCATCACATTGCAAAATAGCGTTCGAAACGAAATCTATTCCACCTTTTGCTAGTATTTGATAACGCAGAGAAAAGGGTTCAACGGTCTGCGCCACAGCAATAACAGCTGTATGCATCATGCTAAAAAGGATAGCTAGATTCATCAACGTTTTTCTCATAGTCAAGTGGCAGGTCAGTTTAACGGTAAAAACTTCAACCCATTAAGTGTAGCAAATTCAATTTGAAAAAGCCCAACTTATCTGTGAATGTACGTAAAAATCAGTTAATTGTATACTTCTTTCGACCGACATCAGTTTTCATAAGATAATAGGGGACTTTCAAACAATTAATTTTTGCTGAAAGGTCTTCAAGCCTAGTAGAGCATACCAACGATTGCAGCAGTCATTAAACTGGCTACTGTTCCGCCAATAAGGGCTTTCATTCCGAGCTGTGACAATAAACCTTTTCGAGATGGTACGAGTGAGCCAATTCCACCGATTTGAATACCGATCGAAGCAAAGTTTGAGAATCCACAGAGCATATATGTACTCATGATGATTGACTTTTCACTTAATGTTCCGGCTTCTCTCATTTCACCTAAGCGCGGATAGGCTATAAATTCGTTTAGGACCGTTTTTTGCCCCAGTAGTTCACCAACAGCGACAATGTCTGTTCCTTCAACGCCTATTAACCAGACAATAGGTGCACCGATATATCCTAAAATGAATTGAAAAGAAAGACCGTCTTTGTAAGGGGTGTTTGAGGCAATTACGTCATTTAACCCGGTCACTTCGCCGACCCCTTCCAGCACGCCGTTTCCAAGCGCCATTAATGCAATAAATACAAGCAACATTGCGCCCACATTTACGGCCAATTTCAGACCGTCTGAAGTACCATTAGATATTGCCTCCAGTAAGTTCGTTCCAATTTTTTGTTTATCTATTTTTAAATTTTGATTGATCTCTTCGGTTTCTGGAACTAATATTTTAGCTGCAACAATTGCTGCTGGAGCAGAAATAATAGATGCAGTTAAGAGGTGTTTAGCAAAAAAGGCTTGTTGAACAGGGTCATCTCCCCCTAAAAAGCTAATATATGCCGCAAGAACACCACCAGCAATGGTGGCCATTCCACCTGTCATAAGACACATCATTTCTGACTTTGTCATGACCAGTAAATATGGCTTTACAAGTAAAGGCGATTCCGTTTGACCAAGGAAAACATTACCTGCTGCTGCTAAACTTTCTGAACCAGAAAGACGCATAAATTTTTTCATAACCCAGGCGAATGCATAAACGATTTTTTGCACAACACCTAGGTAATAAAACGCGCTCATTAGTGCAGAAAAGAAGATTATTGTAGGTAACACCTTAACTGCAAAGGTGATCAGTGGTGCTTGCACCTCACCAATGCCCATTTGGCCAAATAGAAAATCAACACCTGCATCCGTTTGACGAATGATCCATACAAAAAACTCACTTACCGCTTGAAACCCACTCTCCACAAGTGGTACTTTAAGCACCAAAATTGCAATGATTATTTGAAGGGCGGTACCCTTAGCTACAAGGCCCCAATCAATTCTTTTTTTATTGCCAGAAAATAAGAAGGTGATAATGATCAATGCCATTATCCCAAAAACGCCTCTTATAACAGAGAAAAAGGAAAGCGATTGCGCTTGTTTTTGTACTTTTTGAAAGTGATAAATTTGATTTTCATTTTCCAATGCCAACCTTTCATCTCCCAATTCAACTAATCGAAAAAGGATGGACATTTCCTTACCGGTCATTTCTCCTTCATGCATTTCTCCGACCGGCATGCCCTCTTGATAGAGTGTTAAACCTGGGTTATTCTCGTGATCATTGGTAATTGTCATTGAATCGACAGGAAAAGTACCGATTTCAAAATAAGTTAATGACAATGAGTCATTTGATTTCGTCCAATTTCCTTGGAGGGTATCTCCTTTCCAATTTTCTAGGATAAAGGTATTGTCTGTTTCACTTTGATTAAGTGCTAAGGTTTGCTGAGGAGCCTCGTCAGCCACGGTTGTTTGCTGCCATTTACCGACAACAGTTTCAGTAGCTTTATCACTACTGCATGAAAACAGAAGTAAAAATAAGACCGAAGCCCATCCTATAGAAAAGTTTTTTTTCAAAGTGTCTAGTTTCGTTTATTTAGTTCATCTCGAATTTCAGATGCGCGCTCATAATCCTCTTGGTCAATTGCCTGTTGCAACATTTCTTCCAATTTATCAGGGCTTACTGCTTTTAACTCATTCGTTTCGGCAACCTCTTCTCCAACTTCCTCTTGCCCAGGACCCTCTGCTTCTATTTCATCTTCTAATTGAATTCCAGCAGAGCTCAAAATATGTTCAAATGTATATACAGGACATCCGGCTCGAATACCAACAGCAATCGCATCACTTGTTCGGGCATCTATTTCAACGACCTCCCCATCTTTTTGACAAACTATTTTTGCATAAAAGACACCTTCCACTAAATTGTAGATAAGGACCTCACTTATAGTAACATCAAATGATTCCACAAAAGATTTAAAAAGATCATGGGTAAGTGGACGAGATGGCTTCATGTTTTCCAACTCAATTGCAATAGACTGAGCTTCAAAACCGCCTATGATAATGGGTAATCTTCTTGCTCCTATCTTTTCAGCCAAAACGAGTGCATAAGCACCCGATTGGGTTTGACTGTATGACAGGCCAATTATCTTTAACTCAATTTTCTCCATAAAAAAACAAAAGGGGACAGCTTTTAAGCATGCCCCCTAAATTAATCAAATTTAATTTTGTGCCTTTAGTTTTTCTATTTCGGCCGTTAATTTTGGCAATACATCGAATGCATCTCCAACGATTCCGTAGTCGGCAGCTTTAAAAAATGGTGCTTCAGGGTCAGTATTAATCACCACTATGACTTTACTTCCATTTACACCCGCCAAATGTTGAATTGCTCCTGAAATTCCGGCTGCAATATAAAGGTTAGGTCTTATAGCAACTCCTGTTTGCCCAACGTGTTCATGGTGAGGTCTCCATCCGATATCAGCTACAGGTCTTGAACAAGCTGTTGCTGCACCTAATGCTTTTGCTAAATCCTCTACCATTCCCCAGTTTTCTGGACCTTTAAGTCCGCGCCCTGCAGAAACAACTAATTCTGCTTCTGGCAATAAAACATCTCCTTCTTGTCTTTTAACTTCCTTCACTGTGATAGAAGATTGACCCACTTCAGCATCAAAAGCCTCAACGGGAGCCGTTCCTTCACCTTCAACCACACCAACTGCATTGGGCGTTAAAGCAATTACCTTCTTATCTGTGTTGACCGTAACTTTTCCAAACGCTTTTCCTGAAAAGACATTCACCTTTACGGAACCATCACCCTCCGGTAATCCAATTGCTCCAGAAACGAGACCTGCCTTTAAGCTGGCAGAGACTCTTGGTGCAACCGCTTTTCCAGTTAAATCTGAGGAAAACACAATTGTATCCGCTCCAGTTGCCTCTGCAGCTGCTTTAACAAGTTTCGCTACTTGCGATGCGTCATTTGATTTTAGGTTTTTATTGACTAACACTTTTTTAGCTCCAACACCACCCAAAACTTGGAGGGCTGAATCTGAAATATTACCATTCGTAACAACAGTTGTGTCGCCAATTTTGCTGCCATATTGAACAGCTTCAAGTGCGTTTTTCGCTATTTTCCCATTTAGGGTATCGATATATACTAATACTGACATCTCAATTTCTTTTTATATGACTTTCGCCTCGTTGTGTAATAAGTTAACCAATTCCGCTACATTATCTGCATCTAAATACTTACACTCCGATTTTGCAGGAGGTAATTCGTACGATTCAAATGAAACAAGTGGTTGGCAATCTGCAGCTGGAATTACTTCCAAAGGCTTTGTTCTCGCCGCCATGATTCCGCGCATATTAGGAATACGTTGTTCTGCCATTCCTTTTGCAGCACTTACGACAAAAGGTGTATTTACCTCAACAACTTCGTCTCCACCAACAATTTCTTGGTGCAGTGTTGCTGTATTACCATTCATATCGAGTTTGGTTGCTAAGCTCACGAAAGGTTGATCTAAGATTTCTGCAATCATACCTCCAACCTGAGAGCCATTATAGTTAATTGTTTCTTTCCCTGTAAAAACAATGTCGAAGCCATTACTTTTGGCATATTCAGCAATTTGGAAAGCTGTTGAGTATGCGTCATTAGCCTCAGCATCGACGCGAACTGCATTATCTGCTCCTATAGCTAATGCTTTTCTAATCACGGGTTCATCAGCTTGCGTTCCAACAGTTATGGTCGTAACAGATCCTCCGTTTTGTTCTTTAAGTTCTATCGCCCTCACAAGCGCATACCACTCATCATAAGGGTTTACAATGAACTGAACACCAGCTTCGTTAAATTTAGTATTGTTGTCCGTAAAGTCAATTTTACTGGTCGTATCAGGCGCTTTACTGATACAAACTAATAGCTTCATATAAATATATTTTGTTTGTTATCTAATAGGTCTGCCAAATTTACCAATTTTTTGAGAATCAATTGGGATAATGGCTTTAAAATGGTTCGTGTGAATAGCTTCCTCATTGCGTTTTAATGATAAGCTATCCAAATTCAATGGGGAAAAAGGGTAATTTACGATTCAAATCGATTGACGATTACTTCGGCATTCGGTTTTACTGCACTCCTATAACGAGCGATTAATTTTCCTTCTTCATTGATTAAGAATTTTTCAAAATTCCAGTTTATCGGCCCCGTAAACGAATCGTTTTCTTGAGCGCAAAGCCATTTAAATAATGGAGAGATGTCAGCGCCTTTGACAGACACTTTCTCTGCCATTAAGAAAGAAACACCATAGTTTTTCTGACAAAACTGTTCGATTTCACCGTTTGTACCCGGCTCTTGTCCGCCAAAATTATTAGCCGGAAAACCAATAATCACAACGTCTTCTCCATATCGCTCATGAACTTCTTGAAGTGCCTGATATTGAGGAGTAAATCCACATTTCGAAGCTGTGTTCACAATCAACATCTTCTTACCTTTAAACTCACTCATTTTATGTTCTTTTCCGTCTATTGAACGGAATGAAAACTCATGAATAGAACTCTGGCCAAAAACCGCACTTGAAATCAATGTCATTAGGATTAATATTTTTTTCATTACATCATTGTTTTATGTTCTTATAGAGAACAAATGAACCACTAAAAAGATCAGTCATGGAAGAAAATCCATAAAATTATGCTCTAAAAATACTTAGATTTACATATCCACAATAAATTGCCGATAAACATGTCAAATTCTTTAAAGGATCAGTTTCTTCTTAATCCCGAAATTACATTTCTCAATCATGGATCATTTGGGACCTGTCCTAAGCCCGTTTTTGTTGCCTACCAAAAATTTCAATTTGAATTGGAAAGTGAACCCATTCAGTTCATCACAAAAACGGGATTAGCATACTTAAAAACATCAAGAGAATCACTTGCTAATTATATTCATTGCGACCCGCTGGATATAGTCTATACAACAAATCCTTCTACGGCATTAAACACCGTAATTCGAAGTCTCGATTTGCAGCCTGATGACGAAATTCTGACCACTGATCAAGAATATGGCGCAATGGACATGACATGGCGATATTACTGTAAAAAATCTGGAGCAAAATATATCCGACAACACATACCTTTACCTTTAACAAGTAAAGAGGATTTTTTAACTGCATTTTGGAGTGGATTGACGCCAAAAACAAAAGTTATTTTTATCTCTGCAATTACAAGTCCAACAGCGTTAATCTTTCCTGTTGAAGAAATCTGTAAAAAAGCACGAGACCTTGGATTGATGACCATAATTGATGGAGCTCATGCTCCGGCTCATATATCTCTGAATATCCGCGAACTAAATCCAGATGTTTACACTGGCGCATGTCATAAATGGATGCTTGCTCCAAAAGGGAGCTCTTTTTTGTACGTAAAACGAGAGCTTCAATCTAAAATTGATCCGTTGGTCATCTCATGGGGTTATGAGGTAGAAGTGCCATCTGGCTCTGTTTTTCAAGATTATCATAGCTATCAAGGCACACGCGATTTTTCTGCATTTTTAGTGACCCCGCATGCTTTAAAATTCTTAGAAGAAAACAATTGGGAAGAAGAAAAAAAGAAATGTAGGGATTTGTTAAAACACTATTACCCCATTGTTGCAAAGCAATTGGAAAGCCATGCTATTGCACCATTATCCGATGTTTTTTTAGGACAAATATGCAGTATACCTATTCAAACTAAAAACCCCATAGAATTAAAGGAAATGCTCTACGAAAAGTATAAAATTGAAATACCTGTGATTCAATTTGAAAACACGGTTTACCTTCGCATTTCTTTTCAAGCATACAATGGTGAACCAGAAATCGAAACGCTTATAAACGCACTTGTTGATATTCAGAAAAAAACGAGTTTATTAAGTTATGCTTTTTCCTGCCAGATTTGAATCAAATTCACCATGGTGTGAACCGCTTTTTGCATGTCTTGAACGCTGACATATTCATGCTTTGAGTGAATCGCCATTTCCCCAGTAAATATATTGGGACAAGGCAACCCCATAAAGGACAATCTAGAACCATCAGTTCCTCCTCGAATGATAACTGGTCTTGGTTGGATTCCTGCTTTTTCCATAGCTTCAATTGCATAATTCGTTACAAAAGGAACATCTTTAATGATCTCCTTCATATTTCGATATTGCTCCTTTACGCTAAATTCGGCAGTAACACCGTCATAATCCGCTATCGTATTGTCTAAAACCTCTTTTAAACGATCTTCATACTCTTTGAGTTTTGGAGTTTGATGGTCGCGGATAATGAAGTTCACTTTTGCTTGCTCCATCCCCCCTGTTAAAGCCGTTGGATGAACGAATCCCTCGCGTCCTTCTGTTGTTTCTGGTGACCAAGCATCTTTAGGTAGACGATCTATAAAATCGGCCGCAACTTTTATGGCGTTAACCATTTTATTTTTGGCGTAACCAGGGTGGGCAGAAATTCCAATAATACTAATTTCTACTGCATCCGCAGAAAAACTCTCATCTTCTATTGATCCTAAAACGCCGCCGTCTAAAGTGTAACCATAATCAGCATCTAACTTCTTCATATCCAAGTGATCAACCCCGCGACCTACCTCTTCATCTGGTGTGAATAAAATACGAACGCGACCATGAGCAAAATCAGCTTCATTCATCATGTATTGCGCAAAATCCATTATACAAGCTACACCAGCTTTATCATCTGCTCCAAGCAATGTTTTACCACTCGCAGTAATTAAATCATCACCAATTTTTTCTTTTAAATAACTGTGTTTTTCAATAGTAATTATTTGAGAATTATCATCTGGTAAAACTATAGGCTCTCCATCATAGTTCTTATGCAAAATTGGTTTAACATCCTTGCCACTGCAGTCCGGAGCCGTATCCATGTGTGCACAGAAACAAATTGTCGGTACATCTTCCGCACCTTTAGTGGCTGGGATTGTCGCAAAAACATAACCCCATTCGTCCATCTCAGCATCGTTTACCCCTAATTCTTTTAGTTCACTAACCAATACTTTTGCTAGATCTTTTTGCTTAGCAGATGAAGGAAAAGAAGATGAATTGGGATCTGCTTCGGTATCAATTTGAACATATTTCATTAATCGATCGGCAACTGAAAATGCGTAATTATCCATGCGTGTCTTTTTTAACAAACTTAATCAATTTCATTTTACTCCCATGCAAAAAAAGAGGTCGTTTTAATCGATTAAACGGGTAAATAACTGGTTTTTATCTAGTTTCATCGGTATCTCGTCTATCCTAAACGAAAGCTCATCTATTTAACGCCCTATTTTAGGTGCTTACAACGCCATTGGCTGCTTAATTTCCTTATATTTACAAATCAACCTTAACTCAACAAGTTGAAGATCACGCGACATATTGCATTCCTTGCCTTGACGACAGTCAATGTCGCATTAGCACAGCCTTCAAATGATGTATGTCCTAATGCCGTGCAGTTGTGCCCTGGTGTAACTGTTTCTGGTACTACAACTAGTGCTACTTCAGCAGCAGATGATTATGGTTTTTGCTACACACCTGAAAACACAGTTTGGTTTCGTTTTATTACCAATAGCTCTGGGGGAAGCGTCTCAGTTGATTTTTCGAATTTATCCTTTAATCCAGATCCAGACTATGGTCAGGAATTACGAGCATTATTCTTTGAAACATCCGGCGATTGTGGCGTAGCGCCTTATACACCCATGTCAAATTGTGGTGACAACAATACTGACTTTTCGCTGACAGAATCCATCTTGTTGGCTCCAAACACAACTTATTATGTTCAAGTAAGCGGGACAAGCGATGGTGCTATAAATCCATCTGAATGTGATTTTGACATTGATATTTCAGGGTCTGCAGTAGAAACCCCTGAACCGTCAGTTTCAATTAGCGCAATCGATACGGATATTTGTCAAAACGAATCTGTTCCGGTTGAGATAACGATTACCGACTGTGATGACACCACTCAATACGAATGGTTTTACAATGGTTCGTTAATATCATCTGGTGACGAAAACACCTTTTCTACAGCATTACTATCAGAAAACGGCACCCTTTCTTTGGATATAACTTGCGGTTTAGGTTGTCCTAAAACGACATCCTCTAACACCATTGACTTCACCGTTACCCCTGTATCTGCTGAGGCTGGCGATGATCAGGTCATTACTGAAGGTGAATCCGCTTTCCTGAGCGGTTCAGGAGTAGGAAGTCCAACTTGGTCGCCAGCAATAAACATTTCAGACATCAACTCGCTCAATCCAATAGCTAGTCCAGAAGCGACTACAACTTATTATCTAACCATGGAAAATGATGGTTGTCTGGCAACTGACAGTGTAACTGTTTTTGTTGGAGATGTAATAACCATATACTCTTCCTTTACACCGAATGGGGACAATATCAATGATCGCTGGCATATCTTAAACAGCGAGAAATTCCCTAATATGGAGGTTAATATTTACAGCCGATCCGGTCAATTAGTGTTCTCAGCCGTCAACTATTCTACTGAAGACCAATGGTGGGATGGACAATTCAAAGGGAAGGACTTGCCTACATCTACATACTATTATGTAGTTCGATTAAATGATGGTAGTGACAAAGAATATAAAGGAATAGTAACGATTGTACGCTGATGAAAAGATACTTATTGTACATATCGTTTCTACTATTATCTTCTCAACATGTTTGGAGTCAACAAACAGAACATTATACCCAATACCAATTTAATCAGTTTAATTTCAACCCAGCATTGGCAGGAACCAAATCATGTATAGATATCCGTACAGGTTATCGTTTTCAATGGCTAGGGATTGATGGTGCTCCAGAAACTGGGTTTGCTAATTTGCACGGGCCTTTGCGCTTCCGGAAAAAAAGACGTCATCTATACGGACCAAAAAGTGGAATAGGTGTTTCTTTCAATCGCGACAATTTTGGACCCTTTTCATTCATAAAAGCGAACCTATCATATGCTTTGCACCTGCCAATCAATAAAGACTGGACATTCTCGCTAGGAACAAGTGTTGGTATGCAACAAGCTTCTTTTTCAACAAATAACTTGACAGCAGAATTTAATGACCCAACGTTGCCAAGTTCTTCACAATCATTTATTCTATTCCCAGATATCGCTATTGGAGGTTGGATTGCTGACAAAAAACATTATCTCGGTGTTTCAGTTAAAAATCTAGTTGGTAACCAATTAAATGCAATTGGACCAGAATCATTTCTTCAACGTCATTTCTACATAACTGGCGGAAAAAAATTCAAGCTGGAAAAAAAGTGGTCTTTTGTGCCCTCTGTTTTTTTATTAAAAACGGCAAGAACACCGCTGGATTTTCATCTCTCCGCATTATTTGATTTAGATAACAAAGTTTCATTTTCAATGGGAATAAGAAGGACTGATGCCATTACGGCTCAGGTGCGCGTTAAACTTTTTAACTTCATTTCTATTGGGTATTCTTTCGACTATATTATTTCAAAACTTAATAGAAACATGTGGTATACGCATGAAATAACAGCAGCATTTAATTCGTGTTCAAACTATGGCAGTTCGAGCACTACAACTTGTCCAACTTTTGAATAGAAACAACCATTTATGCAAAGATTACGTTTAATATATTGCGCATTTATTGTTGATTGTATTTTTTGGTGCAACTCCCATCAGTTGAACTCTTGTAAAACAAATATTTACTAAACGCAGTGCCCATGAAAATCAAATCCCTCATTTTTCTCGCAGCTATTGCTTTATGTTCTTTCGCTCATGCTGACGACTATTATTGGATAGGCGGAGCTGGAGAATGGAACGACGGCTCACATTGGTCAAAAAACTCTGGAGGAGCAGTAGCAGGATCTATACCAGGCTCAACAGACAATGTCATATTCGATGATTCTTCCCTATCTGAAGATTTTTCGCTCATTCATTTAAGTGATAATGTTACCATTCAGAACTTAAAAATAAACGCCAATCATTTTGCTTCATTTTATGGAAGCGGAATCAACTTGACAATAAAAGGAAACTTTGATCTTAAGTCGAAAGCGGGCTTTTACTTAGGGGGAGAAATTCGTTTTGACAATGAGTCTGCCGCAACACAATTCATAAACACAAACGGGATTGATTTTTACACTGACCTGGCTTTTGTAGATGGATCTTGGTCTCTAAATGACCACCTCAAAACAGGCAAGGCTTATTCAATTCATTTTCGATCAGGAACTTTTGTATCAAATGGGAACACAGTACATGGAAAAAATATATTTGTCAACCAAGAGCCATACCGTTTGGATTTCACAGATTCTCACATTTCAGTATTGGAAAAATTTGACATTGCAAATGGTGTTAATATTGGGGGAAACGCAACCTATCGTGTTGAATCGGTCTATTTAGACGCTGATGATTTAGAAAACTTTACCCGAGATGGCGATTTAACTAGAGATGCAACGGTATTCTGTGCCGCTGCTCCATTCGAATTAAACTCGACTATTACTTCTGACTATAACGGCGAAGACATCTCATGTTTTGATTCATGTGATGGTGAACTTACCGTCGTCGCTTCCGGATCACCAGGGCCTTTTGCTTATCGATATGGACCTGCACCAAACCCTTTTGGCGCTACTAATGTGTTCCCAGATCTTTGCGTTGGCTCGCATTCTGTCACCGTGATGGATTCATCTAATGAATTAGCACCCGGTTTGTTTGACATTTGTACCATTAGTGACGACTTAAATGAACCTCCTATTTTATCTTTTGACCCTCCTGTGACAATCAACCCTACATGTCCTGATATTTGCGATGGTCAAGCATTTACTTTTCCGTCTGGAGGAACATCTCCGTTAACCGTTTTTTGGCCTGTAAGCGGCGAAACAACTCCAAATCCGACGGCTCTTTGTGTAGGAGAAAACCCGGTTGTAATAACCGATATCAATGGTTGTTCTTTATCTGATACTGTTGACATTGCTTCTCCTCCTCCGATTATTGCCAACCCAGCCATCACTTCCCCGACTTGTGCTGGCGATTGTGACGCAATAATCTCGTTAAGCCCGTCCGGAGGGAATGAAGGACCATTCACATTCTTATGGTCTCCAGCGCCTGCCAGTGGTGCTACTTCTAACCCTGGGGATGGCTTTTGTGCAGGTGATATTGACGTCACTGTGACCGATGTTGATGGTTGTGAGTTTGACACAACAATAACCATTATAGACCCACCTGTTTTAACAGTTACCGTAGATGGAATTGTAGACGCTAGTTGTAATGGTGTTTGTGATGGTGCAGCCACTGCAAACCCTATTGGCGGAATACCACCTTATAATTTTGAGTGGTTCGATAACGCAACAGGCTTAAGTACTGGAATAACAGATGCTACAGCAACAGGCCTTTGTGCGGGAGATTATTTTGTTGTGGTTACAGATGACATTGGATGTTCTGTAACCAGCGCCGTTTTTACCATTTCTGAACCTCCAGCTCTGGTACTGACAGTGGATGCTTACGATGTTTCTTGTTTTGGTCTTTGTGACGGTTCAGTAGATGTAGATGTAATAGGTGGAACGCCTCCTTATACTTTCGATTGGACTACAGTTCCTTTAGGAATAGGAATAGGAGCAACAGATTCCCTCAGCGGTTTATGCTCTGGAGAATATCAGATTGTTGTAACAGACGATAACGGTTGTGTCAGTGCAGCAGTTGTCGTAGAAGTTTTTGAACCTACCGAAGTTACTGTTTCCATTACCGGTACTGATCCAACTTGTTTCGACTTATGCGATGGAACGGCTGATGCTGTTGCAGGCGGGGGAACTCCTCCATACTCTTACAGTTGGACACCAACTCCTGGAGGAGGTGGAGGTACACCAAATATATTTGATTTATGTGCAGATACATACGACTTAATCGTGACAGATGATAATGGTTGCACTGGAACAGCAAGTATTACTTTGGACAATCCAGAACTTTATGATATAACCGCTGTAATCACTGACTTGGATTGTTTTGAAGACACAGATGGCGCAATTGATGTGACTGTGTCTGCTGGAGGTAGTGGATTTGGATATACTTATACTTGGTCACCAACACCACCTGTTGGTGATGGCACTCCCAACATTTCAGGATTAGGCGAAGGTACATGGACCGTAACCATTGCTGATTCAGAAGGTTGTGATACAACCATATCTTACGATATTACTAGTCCACCCGAATTAATTGCTACAACATCTGTAATATCGCATGTATCCTGTAATGGTGATTGTGATGGTTCAGCTCAGGTAGTTATTACCGGTGGTACAGGACCATACACTGTTTTATGGGATGATCCAGCGGCCCAAACCTCTTTAGTAGCCAGTGGATTATGTGCTGGAACCTATACGGTAACAGTAACCGATGATAATGGATGTGTTGAGACCGGTACCATTACCATTGACGAACCTGCTCCATTTATTCTCACCACAAGTCAGACTGATTTATTATGTTTCGGAGATTGCGATGCTACTGCATCCGTTACTGTTATTTCTGGAGGAACTGCTCCTTACACCATTTTATGGGATGATCCACTCGCTCAAACAACTTTCACCGCTATTGGTTTATGTGCAGGTACATATACTGCAGTAGTAACGGATAATAATTTATGTGACACAACCATAACCTTTATAATTACAGAGCCAGATGAATTAATCGTGGACATAACCGTACTTGATAGCTCTTGTTTTGGAGATTGTAACGGTAGTGCATTTGTCACTGTAACGGGAGGAACAGCACCTGTTAGTTATGAATGGTTTGATGCTGCAACCGATATTCCATTGGGAGTGGATAACGATACCATTACTGGTCTATGCGCCGGCGACTATTATGCAATCGTAACTGACGATAATGGATGTACAACCCAAACGATTGATATTACCATTATCGAACTTCCAGAAATCATTCCTTCTATTGTATCGACAACAGACGCGACCTGTGCAATTTGTGATGGTACAGCTGAAGTAACCGCAACAGGCGGAGCTGGTGGTTTCACCTACGATTGGACACCGGACCCTGGTGCAGGAGATGGAACAGGAAGTGTTACAGGCCTTTGTTCTGGAACCTATACTGTACAAATTACTGATGCAGCCGGTTGTCAAGAATCAATCACGGTAAGCATTGATGACATTGCCCTAGAAGTATTAGACCTCGATTCAGTGGACGTTTCATGTTTTGGATTGTGTGATGGAGAAGCTAGCGCTAGTTGGGTTGATTTAGACCCCCCTTATACACTAGAATGGTTTGATAATATTACCGGTTTATCTACAGGAATTTTTGGAACGCCAGCTACAGGATTATGTGCCGGAGAATATCTAGCAGTCTTGACCAATGGCTCTGGCTGTGTAACGAGTGAAATTATAATAATCAACGAACCAGATGAAATTACTGGAACTATCACCTCAACAGACGTAACATGTGCTGGGCTTTGCGATGGTACAGCTAGTGTTGTGGTTTCTGGTGGAACTCCTCCGTATACATACGATTGG
>JAURQI010000035.1 GCA_030836155.1 Crocinitomix sp. | reverse complement strand
TATTGGAAAATGAGCAGGATATAAATCAATTAATAATAAATTCGAATGACAAAGATGAAGAAAAACTAAACAAATATCTTTATGAAATTGGTTTGGCAACAAAAGAATTGATTAAAAATAAAGAATTTAATCAAACCATTATTGAAATGGCAAAAAAGTCAGACAATCAAACGGCCTACCTTTTAGACTTGAAAACAGAGGCACCAATTTTCTTTAATATTATTAATGAAAATTTGGCCAAAAACAACTTAAGTCTTGACAGAATAGCTGAAGATATGACGCATGAGCCATTAACGGGTAATCCTGAATATCCAATAACAATGGAAGTGGAAAAATATGTGCCAGCTATCTTTGTTCCGAACCTAGCTGCTATTGATCATAATAAGCAGCCTCTATTATCACCTAATATTGAAACGGACTGTAGTCAAAATTCAGATATTGAAGATTATATTGTGACATGGTATTATGATGAAAATAGCAAACTACATGAAATTATTGTAGGAGAGGAAACGTCATTAAAAACAACCAATCCATTGTTCCTAGTAGATCATGCAAGTCCAAAAGGATATTTACCTCCAATTCAACAAGATAACAATGACAAACCAGAAGATGGCGATCAGGATAGAGGGTTTGACGATATAGTTGAGTTTAGAACAAAACAAATCGGTATTAAATCGGGTTATGGATATGAAACTGGTGGTTCTAATAAATCTGAATTTGCCCTCGCAGCAACGTACACATCCTCTGGATACCCATCCAATCATGTTTTCCACACAAATAACGACAATTCTGTTACATACAAAACATTTCTTCCAGGTACGCATAATGTAAATCTTCACTTCAGCCCCAACTATGTTCCGACATACGGGTTAAGTGGATTTAAAGTGTTTTGGAACACATTTGAGAGAGATTGGAACAGAAGTCCAAAATCACTAGGATATGCCTTAAATGTTTTAGGAGAACCAGGTACATATGACGACACATATTTATCCGGAAGAAGACGGTATGATGGAGATTGGTATGCTTGGGTACCTGCCACATTACCTTCTCACGAATTACCAATTGGCTGGTATCAATGGTTAACAGAAATTAATTTTGATAATTGGAAATCTAACATTAATGTTAGAAGTCAAGAATAATAATTGAAAACACACTAAAAGCTGTCTATGCCCGTTGCACAGACGGCTTTTTTATTAATCGCAATATGAAATATGTATTATTCGCACTTTTATTCATTAATAAATGTTCTGCTGGCTTCTCGCAGTTTTCGACTGAATCTAATTTCAATGTTGTCGCTACTGCCAGAAATCAAAGCATCTTAATTAATTATAATTTTAATAAACTTCAACTTGGTTGTGGCTTAAAATACAGTTTTAACAAACTTGTAAATTTTCCTCAGAACGTATTTTACAAGAGAACTTTTTATGCTATTACCCCTGCAGAACATTGGGGAGGCGAGTTTAATCTTAAATATCAATTTTTAACTTTAAAAGACATTATAAATTTTTCTGGATTTTATAATGCCCAGTATACGAAATCACACATCAGGTTTGAAGGACATTTTGCGATTGGTCAGCTAACAGAAAACCCAACCTCAGAGCTTGACTATATTTATATAAAACACATTGATCACATTGGTCCTGTCCTTGCTCTTGAAAATAATCTCGGTGTTGCTATTGATATCAGCCTGTTCAATGGTGTGTATCTTAGTCAAAAATTTGGGCTTGGATTAATGATCTTTAAAAACTTGGAAGAAAACACAACAATTATAGGTTCTGGAAACTGGGTTTTTTCGGAAATGCTAAGCTTTGGGATTGGTTATCGACTTGGACTACAAACTAAAAAAAGCTCATGACAAAACCTAAACTGCATTAATACATTTTTGCCTAACGGATATGCCAACAGAAACCGTCTTAGCTATTTCTGACCAGGAAGAAAATGCTTACCAAGCCTTATTGCAACAATCGAGCAGAGCCTTTAAAATCTTCAATACTGGTGATGATGTATTGGATCATTTAGCGAATAATACGACACCTCAAGATCGCGGATGTGGGGGAATAGGTGGAAGAGATCATGTCTCCAGCAGATATTATATTAATGGCAATACATGGTATAAAACTGAAATGCACTTTAACCGTTATGGTGTATATTTTGTACTCAAAGGTGGCTTTGACTCAAATGATCTCACTGGGATTGGCGGTACTGTACTGGTTGAAATTAAAGGGCCTCAGGCATGGTGCCAGAGAAGACCATGTGGGCCGAGTAAAATCAAAACTGTAGCTGCGCAAAACCTCAATTATACCGGTTATCATGAAAAATCCTACAAGTTTTATCAGAACACTCGTAATCTCAACGGTTTCTACTTCTATGTGAGAACTAAAGTTGCTGGTATTACTACAACTTGGGAAGGAGACAATGTGAACTCTCCATATTAAGAACATATGAAATATATCATATCAATTATTATTTTATATAGCGTTGGGCAGGCCACTGCCCAACGCTCTTTTTACTTGCGATTAAAAGTAGAAAATAAAATTAATCAAGGCCTAAGTGATAAGCCGCAGACAAAGTCCTTTTTTAACAACAATTATAGAACAAAATATGAGGAAATGCCATATGGAACAGTAAGTGCTACTCCATTTGTTACGAGTAAATCCTTTACGCTCGGACTTAATCTAGGAATACGATTTAAAAATAATGACTTAATAGAATTTGGCTGGAACGAGGATCAATCAGGGAGTAAAATTGTACTGACTTCCTTGGGCTATAATGCCAATTATCCAAACACGTATTTTATGTCTAATCATTAAAAAAATATGAACCGATACCTAGCAATCCAGTTGTCTACTCTGCAGGAGGAACAACTTTAGGCTCTACTACGGTAGAATTAAGTCATATTGTTTATGGCGTAAATAGAATATCCTCATTTTTTACCATTGGTGCAAGCGCAAATATTTGTTTCAAAGAAAAACATATTGCAAATCTCATGTTCAGCTACACACAAGGTATGAAAATTCTTGAAGCAACTCATCATTATATGGATGTCTACGATAGTAGCGATTTTATTGGATCCTATCGATACAAAACCTATAGCCGCGGAAGTGGCTTCGTCTTTCAAATTTCAAGGACTTTTCAAGTTTACCCAAGGAAAAAGAAAAAGCGCTAAAATTCAAAACAAATAAGTAAATTGGGTAAAAACGAACTCCATGGAATTTACCCTCAAAACAACATTCAACACTACTGCACAGGAAATATACGAATCTTGGCTATCTAACGAAGGGCACTCCGACATGACAGGCGGGGAAGCAACAGCTTCGACTAAAATTGGTGCTTCATTTTCAGCCTGGGATGGTTATATCTCCGGGAAAAATATAGCATTAAAACCAAATAAAAGAATTGTGCAGTCATGGCGAACGACTGA
Organism: Crocinitomix sp.; assembly: GCA_030836155.1. Lineage (GTDB taxonomy): Bacteria > Bacteroidota > Bacteroidia > Flavobacteriales_D > Crocinitomicaceae > Crocinitomix. The sequence goes on along the minus strand of JAURQI010000035.1, from coordinate 6,343 downwards.
GTTTTTTGCCGATGAACCAGATTCGACCATTGAAATTCTACTCAACGAAGTTGATGGTAAAACAGAATTAACCCTGATACATACGAACCTATCCGAGAGCGGAAAACAATACATCAAAGGTTGGGAGGATCATTACTTTGAACCAATGCAAGAATATTTTAAATAGTCTATTTTTTCAATAGCTTACGCATACTCACCTTTGCATCAATGATCCGTGGCAATTCTTCGATAGCAACACGCTCTTGTTCCATGGTATCACGGTCACGAATCGTAACAGTATTGTCTTCTAATGTTTGATGATCTACCGTGACAGCATAAGGCGTACCGATGGCATCTTGACGTCTATAACGCTTTCCGATTGAATCCTTCTCATCGTATTGACAGTTGAAATCTATTTTTAAATCATCAATAATAGCGCGTGCTTTCTCTGGAAGCCCATCCTTTTTCGTCAATGGCATAACTGCCACTTTGTAAGGTGCCAAAGCGGGTGGTATCGATAATACGATTCGATTTGACCCATCTTCAAGCGTTTCTGAAGTGTAAGATTGAGACAAGACGGCCAAGAACATACGATCCAATCCGATGGAAGTCTCCACCACATAAGGAACATAAGATTCATTGATTTCTGGATCGAAATAGCGCAATTTCTTACCGGAATGTTCTTCGTGCTGTTTTAAATCAAAATCTGTTCGTGAATGAATTCCTTCGAGTTCTTTGAAGCCCATTGGAAATTTAAACTCAATATCAGCTGCCGCATTCGCGTAATGTGCCAATTTAATATGATCATGAAAGCGATATGCATTTTGATCAAAGCCTAATGCATTATGCCATGTCATTCTGAACTCCTTCCAGTACTCATACCATTTCATTTCTTCTCCTGGACGGACAAAAAATTGCATCTCCATTTGTTCAAATTCACGCATTCTGAAAATGAACTGACGTGCAACAATTTCGTTACGGAATGCTTTTCCAATTTGCGCAATTCCAAACGGAATTTTCATACGTCCCGACTTCTGCACATTGAGGTAATTCACGAAGATTCCTTGAGCCGTCTCTGGTCGCAAATAGATCTTTGCTGACTCTCCGGATACAGAACCTAATTCGGTGGAGAACATGAGGTTAAATTGCTTAACATCCGTCCAGTTTTTAGACCCACTCAATGGACATGCAATTTCTAAATCTTCGATTAATTGTTTCATGTCATCCAAGCGCTCATTTTCAAGCGCATCTCGCATGCGATCTTCAATTTCGTCAATCTGCTTTTGGCGTCTCAGGACATTTGGATTCGTCGCACGAAACTCTGCTTCGTTAAAATCATCTCCAAAACGCTTTAAACCTTTGGCAACATCTTTATCGATTTTTGCTCGAATCTTTTCAATATGATCCTCCACCAACACATCAGCACGATACCGCTTTTTTGAATCCTTATTATCAATCAATGGGTCATTAAAAGCATCCACGTGTCCTGAAGCTTTCCAAGTTTGAGGCGCCATAAAAATAGCGGCATCCAATCCGACTATATTTTCATGCATATGAACCATGGCTTTCCACCAGTATTCCTTGATGTTGTTTTTCAACTCTGCACCCAACTGACCGTAATCATAAGTTGCGCTTAGCCCATCATATATTTCACTAGAAGGAAATACAAATCCATACTCCTTTGCGTGTCCAATAATGTCTTTAAGGTTATCTTCTTGTGTTGCCATTTTATATTTGATTGATATGGAAGAACTCAATTCAAATCATACTTTGAATCAGATGCTTTCCGCCAATAAATTTTCGCCACAAATATACTTATTCGATTGGGAAATACCTCAACTCTTTGAGGATGGATACTGTTTTCTTTGGAATAATGTTTGCTTAACACTAGAAGTGAAATATTTTTATAAATTTGCTTCAATTCATGTTTTTGAAGAATAACCATAGCACGTATTATTATTCGACTTCCAGTCAGGGGGCCGAATAGTTTTGCATGCACTAGCATAAAGATTATAAACCGGTTTCCATTGGGAACCGGTTATTTTTTTAAGCAGCTCCCAGGGATACCATAACTATTTTGTAATGAAACAAAACTTAGAAACGTACACCTCGGAGGATCTTAAGGTCTGGCAGACCCTCTTTACTCGACAGGTTGAAAATTTAGCAACAAAAGGCAGTCAACGTTACCTAAATTGCCTTGAAAAAATGGCACCCGTATTAAACGACGAAACGATTCCGGATTTTAAGAAAATCGGAGAATGGTTCACATTAGAAACGGGCTGGAAAATTGAAGTTGTTCCAGGACTAATTCCGGTAGAAGACTTTTTTGATTTATTAGCTGAGAAGCGCTTTTGCTCTTCAACCTGGTTGCGGAAGATGGAACAATTAGATTATCTCGAAGAGCCTGATATGTTCCATGATGTATTTGGACACATTCCACTTCTAGCGGATCCTGAATTCTCTGCTTTTGCAGAAAGATTTGGCCAATTGGGACAACAATTCAAGACCAATCCCTTTGCAGTAAAAGCGTTACAACGCTTGTATTGGTTTACGATCGAATTTGGGGTTCTTCAATCTGGAGATAAAATCTTGTCCTACGGCGCCGGCATTATGTCATCCTTTGGAGAAACCAATCGCGTGGCGAATCATGAATGTACATTTTTGCCTTTCGAATTGAAAAAAATGATTCATCATGAATTTGATACGGATGTTTTGCAAGAGGAATATTATGTGATTACGGGGTTTGATGAGCTAACAAAAGCGCTGGATAAATTGGGGTTGATATTCAGTCGTAAAATCGAATTTTAAATTTTGAGAGGGAAGTTTCAAAAAAAACTTCCCTTCTATTAAAAGCTCTTAATAAATCCGATTGAACCTCCCCACCAAAGTTGGCGGTTAGGTAATATAAAGGCCTCCATCGATGGTCCTCCAAAATAGGAACGCAAACCAGGTCTTAAATTCAGTCTCAGATTTGAATTGATATGATAATTAAAGTTCATATGTGCTCCCAAAGCCGATCGATAATGGAAGAATGAAGAATTACCACTCACCTCAGGACCTGCATAATTCCCATCATAATAGGGTTTGTATCGTTCGTGAATTGTCATCTCATTTAAGAAATCGAAACCGGCTGCAAAAGAAAACTTCTTTCGATCAATAATATCAAATTCAATACCAATCGGTATTCCGAATGAATATTGACGCACTTGATTTGTATAAAAAGATGTTACCTCTTCACTTGATGGAAAGCCTCCTGTAATTAAACCACTATACCGATAACGTGTCCCTTCAAAATGAAGACTCGTATAGAGACGAAAACGCTCATTGAGGTGATAACCTAAATAACCCCGTAAACCAAGATTTTTCCGAATTGAGAATGTCGGACTTACATCTGTATACTCCTCAGCAATTTCAGTATCCACTAAGATATTATCTTCTGATGCACTTGTATTAAAAGAATGCCATGAATTAATGCTCAAGCCCCACTCCCATGTTCCTTTTTTCGGTTTTTCTAAATTTGGCTCAAACACGCAACAATTATTTGGAAAAGAAACTGCGAGCAATTCCGGCTTTTGTATGGGCATTAAAGCAATGGCCATTTTATTATTGATTGAAAACGGATCTTTCTTTAGATCTGCCTCCTCATTTTTCCCTTGCTCTTCTCTGTCTATTATCTGATCATTTGAAGGATTGGTGTTTGTCGGCATCGAAGATACATCCGATTTGACAAGATCTTTGTTACGCGAAATATTCTCTGTATTAACTAAATCGTCCGTTGAATCATTTAAATTGAAAATTGTTGAATGATCAATGAATACTTTTTGATCGGAAACATCATTTTCTGATTGTCTTGATAGATATTCAATTTTATCATCTGCATTCCAAATCTGATTTGCGCTCATATAACCAAGGCCAACAACCGCAGCCAAACCACCACCTACCCACCACCAAATAAAGCCTCGTTTTTTCTTAGGCTTTGCTTCTAGACTTTCGGCAATATTGTCCCACAACTGATCTGTAGGAGCAGCCGAATAACCTTCAAAGCGATCATTCAAAAAACCACTATCGTCATTGTTTTGCATACGCCATTCGTTTTAATTCATCTTCTTGCTCTTGCCGAATCATTTCAGCTAATTGTTGCCTTGCATTGCTGTATTGCGATTTTGATGTACCCACCGTTATCTGCAATTTTTCCGCAATTTCTTTGTGCTTATACCCCTCCACGGCATAGAGGTTAAACACAGTTCGATATCCAGCTGGCAATTGCTGAATCTTTGCTACCAATTCTTCTAATCCTATTTGTTTGAATATTTCATTGCTCTCAGAAACTGGATCTGATTGCACCTGCTGGTAACCATCTTTTGCGCGCTGAAAACTTGCATTTTTTCTACAAAATTCGAGCGCTTTATTAACCGTCAACCTCCTTAACCAACCCCCTAGCGCTCCCCTATGATTGTATTTATCCAGGTTCCTGAAAGCATGAATAAATGCCTCTTGTAACATATCCTCCGCTTCCATTTCGTCTTTAGCATAACGAAGACAAACTCCTTTCATCATGCCTACAAATCGGACGTACAATTCCTGTTGCGCTGGCCTATTCTGTTCTAAACAAGCTGCAACTAATGCCTCATCCGTATATGTGTTGAACGTTGAAATATCTGCTTTTACTAATCTTAATTATAACTCCAATTTAAGCCATTTTATTGGTGTTTTATGGTTGCTTTCTTAATCACTGTCGGAATATGAAACCAAAACGAAAATCGAAGCGATTAATGTCGGTAACCATTACAAAGCTATCCCAAGGATTCCAAACCGCTTCTTGGTTTAAATGCGCATACCGATAGCCTATCGCTGTCATGATTCCAACATGCTCATTAATTGCAAAATCAAACCCAATTTTACCCCCTGCTGTAAATCCTCCTCGGTTAGAGCCCATTTGTTCGGTCGGAACTTGGTAACCTGCCATTAGATTTACCCAAGGTCCTGTTTGTGACTTCAAAAAATGATAATTACCTTCTGCAAAAACAGGAACATAACCGGTCCAAAAGAAGTTTTCAAAACCCATTCCTATTCCTGCGCTGAACCGATTCCCAAATTGGTAACCATTGACAATATTGAAAGAGAAGGATGCATCGCTTCCTCCCAAAACACCAACGCTTGTGCGATTATAGAATCCTGATTTTAAAACCGCTCTTGTTTTATCGGCTTGCGGAGCATCATCCACCTGCGCAAACCCAGAGGCGATCATTAGTGTAAAAACTAAACTAGTTGCTATTGCTTTTATTTTATTCATCTTAATCTTTTTTCATGTGATTGTTTATTGAGGAGTGACAGTCAATGACACCTCATAATTCTTCAACTTAACCGTCTCTCCAGACGTTTGAGGATATGGTTTTAATTCATTTAATGTGATCTCATAATCCCACAAAGTGGTGTCGTTATCATATTCCTCATCGCCAAACGTATTGAGAATAAAATCGGCAGTTTCTCCTTTGTGTTCCGCCCTTAAATCTAACTTCGCATTACCTTCCCAGACACACATCGCATCTTCGGGACATCTTGTGTCTTCTACATCCAATAAACGTATGATTAAATCATTTTCATCATAGATCACCACTTCTTTGTTTTTTTGACAGCCTGTAATGGCTAATAAGGTCAATGCAATTATTCCAATCGTTTTCATTAAAAGTTAATTTTACTTAGTTCATAAATATTTGAAGGGTCTAAATAGCTATATAGATAGATACCCTCCTGCCCCACAACGAGGGCAATACCATCGAGCGGAATAATATCCGTCGCTTGTATATTCTTAAATTGATGTAATAGTTGATCACCGCTGTGTTCAGGTGTTGAAGCGTCAAAGACTTTTAAACCGGCATCACCATCACAAATAAAGAGTTGATCACCATCTATTCCGAGACCATGTGGATTGTCCATTTCAAAGCTGCGCTTCAATTCAGGGCTACTCATATTCGATACTTCTATTACATCCAATTGATTGATATTTCCACCACATGGGCCTCCAGAGCGAACGGTAACATAAGCAAAATCATCTTGAACAACTACGGGGTCACAACCTCTAGCATGGCTCAACGAAGACACATAAGCGGGAATGGTTGGATTTTCCGTGTCATAAATAATCATACCCGATGGTGTGCCCATGAAGAGATAAGACTCATACGGAAATAAGGTTTCCACATCACCCCAAACACCTACTTGATCATATTTATTTGGTGATGCTGGATTGGTGATATCGAATGGATGCAAAAATTGTCCTTCTTCAATCACATAGAGGTAATCGTTAATAATGGTGAAAAGACTAATTGATCCGGCAACACCATTAGAACCAGTTCCTACTTCTCCG
>JAURQI010000034.1 GCA_030836155.1 Crocinitomix sp. | reverse complement strand
TTTAAAGATTCCACTTGTTTTTGGACACCATAAAACACAAGATTTAAAAAACGTCCCGACTAAAAACACCTCTGTATCCCTTACAGGTCAACAAGATCAACCCGATACCCTTAATGATTATTCTACTGTTACCGACTTAGCTAAATTTCTGGGTTGATCTACATTACATTCGCGCATAACAGCAATGTGATAAGAAATCAACTGAAACGGAATCGTTGCCAAAATAGGCACTACAAATTCATCACACGTTGGTATCTCAATTACATGATCAGCAATATCACGAACAGCTGTATCCCCCTTGGTAACAATCGCAATCAATTTACCTTTACGTGCTTTTACCTCTTGAATATTGCTCACTACTTTTTCATAGTTATGACCTTGAGTAGCTATTACAAAAACAGGCATATTTTCATCAATCAGGGCGATAGGTCCATGTTTCATTTCAGCGGCGGGATAACCCTCTGCGTGGATATAACTGATCTCCTTTAACTTGAGCGCGCCTTCTAATGCAATTGGGAATGAACTTCCTCTGCCCAAGTATAAAGCGTTTTGAGCATCTTTATATTCTGCTGCTACACTTTTAATATAATCGTCACTTTCTAAGAGTTTTTCAATCTTTCCTGGCAATGCTTCTAGTTCATTCAGGTATACTTGAAATTTCTTATCTGTAATCGTTCGACGTCTTTTTCCAATAGCCAAAGCCATTAATGCCAGTAACGTCAATTGAGTTGTAAATGCTTTTGTTGAAGCGACACCAATTTCAGGTCCTGCATGGGTATATGAACCAGCGTCGGTAACACGGGAAATTGTTGATCCGACAACGTTAACTATGCCCAACAAAGTTGCTCCTTGTTCGCGCGCCATTTTAAGCGCTGCTAAGGTATCAGCAGTTTCACCAGATTGAGAAATAGCAATAACTACGTCATCTTTTCGAATGATCGGATTACGATAACGGAACTCGCTAGCATATTCAACCTCTACCGGAATTCGTGCTAGATCTTCAAAATAGTACTCCCCCACTAAAGCCGCATGCCAAGATGTTCCGCAAGCAATAATAATGATGCGGTTTGCATTAGCTATTTGCTCTTCATAGTCTTTAATTCCTCCCAGAGAAACCCAGCCTTCTTTTGAATTCAAACGACCTCTAAAGCTATCGTGAATAGCCCTTGGCTGTTCATAGATTTCTTTAAGCATGAAATGCTCATACCCTCCTTTTTCCAACTCTTCTAATTGCATTTCCAACTCTTGCACATAAGGAGAAACTTCTTTATTTCTCAAACTAATAATGCGCATACCGTTTTTACGGTGAATGATAGCAATCTGCTCATCTTCGAGATAAACAACGTTCTTTGTATACTCTACAATTGGTGTGGCATCTGAAGCTAAATAATACTCATCCTCCCCTATACCGATCACCAAGGGGCTACTCTTCTTAGCCGCTATAATCTTATCTGGCTCGTCAGTAGAAAGAACCACGATTGCATATGCACCATGAACCTCGTTGAGCGCAATTCGAACGGCCTCTTCAAGCGCTACTCCACTTTTCTCTTTTATATCCTCTATGAGGTGTACTAAAACCTCCGTATCCGTCTCACTTTTAAAAACGTGGCCACGTTTAATCAATTCTTTTTTGAGGACATCATAATTCTCGATAATACCATTATGAACTAGCGTAATAGAGCCGTCACCAGAACTATGTGGATGTGCATTGACATCATTCGGTAAACCATGAGTCGCCCATCTTGTATGACCAATTCCAACCGTACCTTCTGTAGAAGCATCTCCAATAAACTCAGTCAAATCCAAGACCTTACCTTGTCTTTTATAGATTTTAATTGCATTATCTTCTTGTAATAAAGCAATTCCCGCACTATCATATCCGCGGTACTCGAGCCTACTTAAGCCTTTTATTAAAATGGGATAAGCTCTTTTATCCCCAATGTATCCAACTATTCCACACATATTTCTTAGTATTCTGTGTAAGTAATTTCTAGTCTTGGTCTATCTTTTAGTGCTTCATTATTCACACCATTAAAGATGATCCTTTCAATTGTTGAAGCAAAAAATGCAGGTGGATAGATTCGGTAACCTTCACCTTCCACTTCACCATTTAATATTGCCTGAATTTCACGTGTCATTGTGAATCGAAACTCTTTATTCGTTGCGTCATAAATTACCGCGTTACTGCTAACCGAGTTTCCAAACCCATAATCTTCTGTAAAAGTAGAAAGCTTGACATCTACTTTTCGTGCAAAAAACAAGTTTACTGGAGGATTAAAAGGATCTGATTCAAAGTCTTGAATAGGAAGTACCAGTTCTGCCTTATTAATGATTCTTGGTGTAAACTCACCTGCATCATCTTGGTAAAACTGATCGATATAAGGTATCTCTATAACACCACGCAATGATCCACCTTGCACATAAAAATCTCCTGTTCCATCCTCAGCTTCAATTGCTGCTTCAACCACCGTTCCAGTTCTGTCATAAGAAATTTTATTGTAGCGTGCACAAGTGCTATTGATGTCAAAGTCAAATTCTTCTGGTAATCCAGAAGCACCTTTATAATAAAGGGTCATTTTCGACAATAAGTTTTCAAGCGCAAGATAAACAACCCCTCCTTGTCCTGAAGCTATTCCAAATTGAGGCGCTCCCTCGTCAACCGCAACGCGAACATATAAACCTTTAAAAGTCGTTGTAGAGAATGTTTCTCCCATTAACCCTGATTTTGAATCAGCCACGAGTTCTTCTCCAAGTATTGGATTTAATCGAATTCGAATCTGAGGGTCCAAGGTATCATTTCCAACCACTACACTTTTTACAAAATCCGGAGTAACCACCATGGGTTCTGTTTCAACCAGATTCGCGCTGATTATTGTCGGCTCTTCGAACGTATAATAATCTTGGTCCTCTCTTTCAAGTGCATCATCAATCTCGAATACCTCTACGGTTAAATCTTCGAGATTAGCATAATAATTAATAGAAGTAAAACGAAGGGCTAATACGACAGAATCTACTGTCAAATCTACTAATTCCGGAAAATCTTGGGTGTATGCCTCGGGTACAATTTGAGTTACAAATCCACAATTAACACCTCCATAAACCGGGTCATTATAAGCCCCCAGCATGGTAACACTTGTTTCATCGCTTTCCATGCTATCGTATAACTCGGTATACGTGCGAATTGTAAATGTGTCCGTTGTTAGCACATTGAGGTTGCCCTCGTCTAAATTGCTGCCAATATTAGTTTCCTCTTTTTTGCAACCAATGATTGTCAGCATTAGAGCAAAAAAAGTGGCGGAAAGTGTTAACACTTTCCGCCTTGCATATGTATTTGAATGGTTATTCATCTTTATCTATTCCTTTCCAGTATGTTGAATTGAAACAAATAACCTTGCTTTGTCTCTTGAATCATCAAACTGTGATTTCTTCAAAAATTTGATCGTAAAACTCGTTTACCGGTTTAACGCACGATTCTTCAGAATAGTATTCCAAGAAAGGTACATCTGAAGATTGAATAGCATCTGTAATAGCTCCATCAATCGACTCACTCCCTTGAACAACTCCGTCAGAAACTTCGATCGCCTTCTTCGTCAACGTAACAAAATCAACTGATTTTAAGTCCTCAATGTCTGCGTCTTCGAAGCCGTCAAATTTAAGCTTTTCAATGAATTTAGGGTCCCAATTTTTGTTAAAACCATTGTCATATACCGAATAGACCACCTTTGCATCTGCAAAATGAGGATCATCTTTATACAATTTCTTGATGTAAAGTGGTGTCAATGCTGACATCCAACCATGACAATGAATAATGTCTGGTTTCCAGCCCAATTTTTTCACCGTTTCTAAAACCCCGCGACCAAAGAACATAGCCCTTTCGTCATTGTCTTCAAAATACTCCCCATCTCCGTCAACAACAGTTGCTTTTCTTGTGAAAAAATCCTCGTTATGAATGAAATATACTTGTATCTTAGCTTGTGGTACAGACGCCACTTTAATGATCAATGGATGATCAACATCATTGATAATCAGATTCATACCTGACAAACGAATCACTTCATGTAATTGATGTCTCCGTTCATTAATACAGCCGTATCGTGGCATAAACGCGCGGATCTCTTTCCCTGCTTCTTGAATGCCTTGAGGCAACTTCCTAGCCGCTGACGCAACATCTGATTTTGGTAAAAAAGGTGAAATCTCTTGAGAAATGTAAAGTACTCTTTTCTTCTCCATATAATTTGTAAGCTATTAATAGAAAGCAAAAATACGAAAAAAAAGGGAGATATTCAATTGTAAAGGTTAGATTTGCAGGCTTTCCCGGAATTTGGAGATGATAATTGCTAAAAATCAAAAAGCTGTAGATACGGCACTAGCCAAGATTCGTCAACAGGACGAAAAAGCCAAAATTGGTTTGGTTATGACCATGGGGGCGTTGCATGGAGGACATATGACCTTGATTGCCGAAGCAAAAAAGAAATGTACCCATGTCATCTGTAGCATTTTTGTAAACCCTGCTCAATTTAATAACCCTAATGATCTCGCCACTTATCCGCGAACATTAGAATCAGATCTTAACTTGCTCGAGGACCATAATTGCGATCTCGTCTATGCTCCGGATGTTGACACCGTTTACCCAAAAGGCGAACAACCTTATCACATTGATCTGGAAGGATTAGATGAAGGCATGGAAGGGACATTCAGACCTGGGCACTTTAAAGGGGTTTGTATGGTTGTTGAACGGTTTTTTGAAATGACGAAACCAGACTATGCTTATTTTGGTAAAAAGGACTACCAACAGTTAGCTATCGTTCGAAAATTGACTGCAATTCGTCAATTACCTATTGAAATTATTGGTGTCTCGATTGCTCGTGCTGAAAATGGCTTAGCCATGAGTTCGCGCAATCAATTACTCACGGATGCCGAAAAAGAAGAAGCTAGACTTATTTCGTATGCGCTCAGGCAAGGCCTTGATTTTGCGATTCATAATCGCTCGGCTGAACAGATTCAGGAACACATTCTTTCCCATTTTGAGGAAACACAATTTGAAGTTGAATATGTTGCAATTGTTCATAATGACACCTTAAAACCTGTCGATCATGTCGATGATAATACGACCGTTTGTATCGTTGTTTATTGCAGAACTGTTCGTTTACTCGACAATATGCAATTTGCAGATACATTAAGGCCATAAAGCAGTCATTGAAATCAAACGGTTTAATTTTCTACTTCTTACTTTGTAAAACTTTAAAATCTCGTAATCAATAAGGGGAATTTGACTATTTTTGCCATCTATTTATTTACTAAACGTAGAAAACCATGTCATATTTATTTACATCTGAATCAGTTTCGGAAGGACACCCGGACAAGGTCGCTGATCAAATTTCTGACGCAATAATTGACAACTTTTTAGCTTTTGACCCAGAATCGAAAGTAGCTTGTGAAACACTCGTAACTACTGGACAAGTCGTTTTAGCAGGAGAAGTAAACACCTCGACTTATCTTGATGTACAAAAAATTGCGCGAGATGTAATCAATAAAATTGGTTATACGAAAAGTGAATACATGTTTGACGGAAATTCTTGTGGTGTATTATCTGCTATTCACGAACAGTCGCCTGATATTAATCAAGGAGTTGATCGAGCGAAAAAAGAAGAGCAAGGAGCTGGAGATCAAGGAATGATGTTTGGATATGCAACTGACGAGACTGAGAATTACATGCCGCTTGCATTAGAACTTTCGCATAGATTGTTGAAAGAATTAGCGGCATTAAGAAGAGAAAATAAAGATATCACTTATTTACGTCCGGATGCAAAATCACAAGTGACTATTGAGTATTCGGATGATAATATTCCGCTAAGAATTGATGCTATTGTAGTCTCTACACAACATGATGATTTTATAAATACTGGAAATAAAATTGCTGATGACGAGAAAATGTTAGCTAAAATTAATAACGACATTAAAGAAATTTTAATCCCACGCGTAATTGCAAAATTACCTGCTAATATTCAAGCTTTATTCACTGAAGGCATCACATATCACATTAACCCAACAGGGACATTTGTAATTGGAGGTCCTCATGGAGATACTGGTTTGACAGGAAGAAAAATCATTGTAGATACGTATGGCGGTAAAGGAGCACACGGTGGTGGTGCTTTCTCTGGAAAAGACCCCTCTAAAGTAGATCGATCTGGCGCTTATGCAACGCGACACATTGCCAAAAACTTAGTTGCTTCTGGTTTATGTAAGGAGGTATTAGTTCAAGTCTCATATGCAATTGGTGTAGCTGAACCAACGAGTATTAACGTTGAGACCTACGGCACTTCAAAAGTTGATCTAACAGACGGGGAGATCTCCAAAAAAGTTGAGGAGATATTTGACATGAGACCTTATTTTATCGAGCAGCGTTTAAAACTAAGAACTCCAATTTATTCTGAAACCGCTGCTTATGGTCACATGGGTAGAAAATCAGAAGTGAAAACAGTCACTTTTACAGCCCCTGATGGTAAGACCATGTCCCAAGAAGTTGAGACTTTTACCTGGGAAAAATTAGATTATGTCGACCAAGTGAAAAAGGCTTTCGGGCTATAATTTCAAAACATAATATTGAATTGCCCGACATCTTTGACCTTTCATTGGGTGAAGCGTCGGGCATTTTTTTTTACACGATAATGGGTTTTCTAGCCTGGGGCTTAATCGGTTTGTTTAGCGGTGCTTTTTTGGCAGGAACACTAGTCCCTTTCCCATCTGAAGCACTCGTGATTGGAGCCTTTGAAATGGAGCTTGGCTTTTGGCCTGTTCTCTTTATCGCGACCGCAGGGAATGTTACTGGCGGAATAACTAATTATTGGATCGGCTATAAAAGCAATTCAAAAAGTCTGAAAAACCGTTTCAAACTTGATGATGTAAAAATCAATAAATGGCAAGATCGTTTTGGTAAATGGGGTTATTGGTTAGGACTCTTATCATGGATTCCTTTTCTTGGTGATCCAATGATTGCCGTACTGGGTTTTTTCAAAGTGCCATTCATTTCGCTTACAATCATGATGACAATTGGTAAATTTGGTCGCTATGCCATTTTATTATGGATCTATATGCAGGGAATGAGTTGAGTGACCTAAGCATATCATTTGACCAATTTTGAATGATCTTTTTGAACAAAAGCAATTTTAAACTGTCATTGAAGTACAATAGATAAAAAGAAAAAATGTCTGAATCGAAACTATATAGCTTCAAAGCAAATACATTAAAGGGAGAAACTGTTTCTCTTGATCAATTTAAAGGTAAAACCCTCATGATTGTTAACACCGCGAGTAAATGTGGCTTAACGCCTCAATACGAGGGCTTAGAGAAATTATATCAAAACTATAAAGACAAAGATTTTCTTGTCCTTGGGTTTCCTTGCAACCAATTTGGTCATCAAGAACCGGGAAGCGCAGATGAGATCGAATCTTTTTGTGAAGTTAATTATGGCGTGAGTTTTCCAATGTTCGAAAAGGTTGATGTCAATGGTAAAGATGCTCATCCACTATTTAAATACTTGAAACGCGAACTAGGTGGTTTTCTCGGAAGCAAGATAAAGTGGAACTTTACAAAGTTTGTTATTGATCAAAATGGTAACCCAATCAAACGATACGCGCCAACAACGAAACCAGAAAGTATCGAAGGTGATATCCGTAAATTGGTTGAAAAATAGATTCGGCTAATGCAAACCGAGCAGTGTCATGGTCTCATTAGAGGCTTGTTGCTCAGCCTCTTTTTTAGAGTTTCCTTTACCCATACCCCATTCCTTACCTTTTATTACAGCGACTGCTGTATACGTAAAGTTATTCTCCTTTACGGCCTCATCAGTGATATGAAATTCAATTTCAATTTTATTCTTTTGACCCCAAATCAATAAAGTACTTTTGAAATCCATTTCCTGAGAAAGAACATCTTTAAAATTGATGTATTTTTTGATGATATACTTTTCGAAAATATCGCGCGCCGTCTCATAATTAGAATCTAAATAAATAGCTCCAATTAGTGCCTCCAGCGCATTTCCCTCTATGGTAGAAATACGAATTGAACGGCCCCTTCGATATCGAATGTATTCAGCAAGCTTAATTTCACCACCAATATAAGCTAGCATTTTTCGATTTACAATTTTCGCTTTAACTCTTGTAAGGTACCCTTCATCTTCAGATGGAAAACGCTCATATAAGTATTCTGCAACAATTAAATCAATAACCGTGTCGCCTAGAAATTCGAGGCGTTCATTACTTTTGACGTGTTCACGTGTGTTGCTATAAGACTTGTGCGTTAGTGCATCAATAAAGAGTTGTAAATTCTTCGGACGATAGTGAAAAACAGTCAATAAAAAGATGACCAGACGGTGTTCGTCTGCGGATCTTTTCCTTAAAAAAAGAAGTTTGATTTTCTCAAAAAAACTAACCTTCATATGATTTGAAAATCACAGATGTATTGTGACCTCCGAAACCAAAAGTATTACTTAAAGCGTAATTTACAGTTCGTTTTTCAGCTTTATTGAACGTGAAATTCAATTTGTTATCGATTTCAGGATCATCTGTGAAATGATTAATGGTCGGCGGTACGATATTGTTTTCAATTGCTTTAACGCATGCAATCGCCTCAATAGCTCCGGCCGCTCCCAACAGGTGTCCAGTCATTGATTTTGTTGACGAAATATTCAAATTATAAGCATCATCTCCAAACACCTCCTTTATTGCTTTTGTTTCAGCAATATCACCTAATGGTGTGGACGTTCCATGAACGTTGATGTAATCAATTTGATCAGTCGTAACGTTTGCTTCTTTTAATGCTTGCTTCATAACACTAATTGCGCCTAACCCTTCTGGATGCGGTGCAGTGATATGATAGGCATCAGCAGATAAACCACTACCTACGATTTCTGCGTAGATTTTAGCCCCTCTTGCTTTTGCGTGTTCAAGTTCTTCTAAAACTAAAGCCCCTGAACCTTCACCCAAAACAAATCCTTCCCGATCTACATCAAATGGTCTTGAAGCAGTTTCCGGAGAATCGTTGCGAGTTGATAATGCTTTTAACGCATTAAACCCTCCCATACCATGCTCGTTTACGCAAGCTTCAGAACCACCCGACATAATAATGTCAGCTTTATCTAAACGGATGAGGTTAAATGCATCAATTAATGCGTTATTAGAAGAAGCACAAGCAGAAACAGTCACGTAGTTTGGTCCGCGAAAACCATACTTTATTGAAATATGTCCTGCAGCAATATCTGCGATCATTTTCGGAATAAAGAACGGATTGAAACGCGGTGTACCATCACCTGCGTAAAAGCCTTTTGCTTCTTCTTGAAAAGTGGTTAAACCACCAATGCCAGAACCCCAAATAACGCCAGCGCGGTCCAGGTCAATTTTTTCAAGATCCAGACCCGCATCGGCCATGGCTTCCGCTGAGGAAACCATGGCGTATTGCGTAAATGGGTCTAATCTTCTTGCTTCTCTGCGATCTATGTGATCTTGAATATCAAAATTCTTCAGCTCGCAGGCAAATTGGGTTTTAAATAACTCGGGATCAAATTTTGTGATTCTAGCAGCACCGCTCACCCCATTGATAAGGCCATTCCAGTACTCATCCATTGTGTTTCCAATAGGCGTCAAGGCGCCAAGGCCGGTGATCACTACTCGCTTTAATTCCATCCTAAAAAGTTACGTTTAAAACTCAATCGCTAAATAGAAAAATTATTTTGCGTTTCCTTCGATATAAGAAATTGCATCTCCAACTGTTTGGATTTTCTCAGCTTGATCATCAGGAATTGCGATGTTGAATTCTTTTTCAAATTCCATAATCAATTCAACAGTGTCCAAAGAGTCAGCTCCTAAATCATTGGTGAAACTTGCTTCAGCAGTTACTTCATCTTCTGCTACTCCTAATTTGTCTACGATAATAGACATTACTTTTGATTTTACATCAGACATATTAATCTGTTTTAAATGGTTTGTTCAGTGTGCAAAGAAAGTATTAAAAAGGCAGAAAATCAAAATTTACGAATAATAAATTGCGATTTCCTCCAGTGATTTCCTCTCTAGGTCAGGAACCGTGCAGGTTTCACTGGCATATCCAACTGGTAAAAGTAGGTATGGGCGTTCGTTTTCTGGTCGCTCTAATAATTTAGCTATGAAGTTCATAGGAGATGGTGTATGTGTAAGGGTTACTAAACCTGCATTGTGAATCGCCGCAATGAGCATTCCACTTGCTATTCCAACCGATTCATTCACATAATAATTATTGGTCTTTTTCCCTTCTTCATCAAAGTCAAAGGATTTCTTCATCACTACAATAATCCATGGAGCAATATCAATAAACTCTTTAATAGCGTCTGTTCCAATAGGTGCTAAATCATTTAACCAACGTTCGCTCATCCGTCCATTGTAGTTCCTTTCCTCTTCCTCCTCTGCCAAGGTACGAAGCTTTTTCTTCAAATCTTTATTACTAATGACACAAAATGTCCAAGGTTGCTTATGTGCCCCAGAAGGTGCTGTAGAGGCGGTACGTATAACTTGATCTATTATCTCTTTTGGAACATCTTTCTCAGAAAATTCTCTTACAGATCTCCTTTTATTCATCAATTCGTAAAATGCATCTACTCGATTCAGCATTTCCGACTCTTCATATTGTATGGGACTATATGGGATGTGTTTTTTATGATCCATTCAGGTTGGTTTTTGCATAAATTTAGATATTTTTTTTCGGGTCTAACCCAATCATTCTACCTTTGTCCGTAAATCAAGGTTAATCCTTTACCTACTATCAAAACAGATAAGCATATGAAGAATATAGCCATTTTTGCTTCCGGAGGAGGAAGCAATGCTGAGGAAATTATCCGCCATTTCGAAACCTCTGAAAAAGGTCAAATTGCGCTTGTGGTTTCAAATAAAGTGGATGCTTATGTCATTGAAAGAGCAAAAAAACATTCAATCCCCCACCTGGTGCACTCAACTGAGGACACCATAAATGGGCAATTGGAAAAGTTGATGAAAGAACATAAAATTGA
The DNA here is from genome assembly GCA_030836155.1 of Crocinitomix sp. Taxonomy (GTDB): domain Bacteria; phylum Bacteroidota; class Bacteroidia; order Flavobacteriales_D; family Crocinitomicaceae; genus Crocinitomix. Next base: position 12,134 of record JAURQI010000034.1, on the reverse strand, counting down.
TTGGATCGTTCTGGCCGGATATTTAAAGAAAATTCAACCGATTCTCATTCAAAACTTTCCAAATCGGATTGTCAATATTCATCCTGCTCTTCTTCCCAATTATGGTGGTAAAGGTATGTATGGAATGAATGTGCACAGGGCAGTTGTCGCCAATGGTGAAAAAGAAAGCGGCATTACCATTCATTTTGTAAATGAAAATTACGACGAAGGAAATATTATAGAACAACACCGCTGCGCAATTGATGCCGATATGACTCCCGAAGAGGTTCAAAGAGCGGTTCTAAAATTGGAGCACAAATATTTTCCGCAAGCTATTGAAAAATTATTGTAAAAAAGTTTGGCGTTTTACTAAATAACTATCTTTGCCGGCTTTATTAAAATTGAACGGGTTTAAGCCCAAAATGAATACGTGTTATGGAAATTAATTTCGCAGAAATCGGTAAAGCTTTTATGATTCTTTTTGCCGTCATTGATATCGTTGGCTCTATTCCTGTTATCATCAAGATCAAACAAAAAACGGGAGACATCCATGCCTTAAGAGCATCTATCGTCGCGCTTGGTATTATGCTCGGATTTCTTTTTGCTGGTGAACGTCTACTCGGTTTCTTAGGCGTAGACCCAAAAGCCTTTGCTGTTGCTGGTTCATTGATTATTTTTGCCTTAGCAGTTGAGATGATTTTTAATGTACAATTGTTTAAAGATGATGAGTCATCTTCTAACAAAACCGTTTCAATTGTTCCAATTGCATTCCCTATTATAGCAGGCGCAGGTAGTATGACGACCATCGTATCTTTGCAAGTAGAATATGACTTGATCAATATTGCGATTGCCATTCTCCTAAATATGATCGTTGTATTTACGGTTTTGAAACTTACCAGAAGAATCGAACACATTCTCGGCAAAGGCGGAATGGCTATTTTACAGAAAGTTTTTGGAATCATCCTTTTAGCGATAGCGGTAAAACTTTTCGCAGACAATATTCAAGCCTTGTTCTAATATGTAGACTTCGATTTTTTTGTAAAGAATTTGAACAACATTCTTGTTCTAAAAAAATCTATTAAAATGAAATTCATCTACTTTATCGCCTTGGCTGGATTAGTCTTCAGTTTCAAACCTGCTTCCAAACTAAAACTGCCGAAAGCCTGTAAGTTCATACCAAGTGGAACGATAAAAATGGATCAAACTGAAGTTGATGTCCAAGCCTTTTATATGTTCAATCATGAAATAACAAATTTTGAATACAAGGAGTTTCTATTTAGCATTCGTCGCGAAGGAAAGGACTCACTTTATAATGCTTGCTATCCTGATACCGCAGCTTGGAATAACATTGGTGGTTTTCTTAAGCCAATGGCACATCACTATTATACGCATCCGGCATATGCCAATTATCCCGTGGTGAATGTGTCTCCTTTTGCCATGGAGCAATACTGCCTTTGGTTAACCAATGCCTTAAGAGAAATATATGGTGATCAGGTTCCACAAGCCAGAATTCCAAACAAAGCAGAATGGACTTTTGCTGCTAGTGGAGGGCATAATAATCCTGTTTATCCATGGGGTGGTACAAATTTAAGGAATGGTAAAGGAGAGTTTTTAGCAAATTTCAGAGTTGTTGGTGATCAGAATATTCGCAGTGGAGAAAACGGACCTGAAATCGTTAATGATTCGACTTATTAGCATGACTTGTTTATTATAGATAACGCCTTTATTACTGCACCTTCAGAGAGTTATGGCGTTAATGAATTTGGTCTATACAATATGAGTGGTAATGTTGCCGAATATACAGGTGATGGATATGCCCGCGGCGGACATTGGAATTCATACGGACACGATATTCGCATTACAAGTGAAATTCCATTTGAAAAAGGCAACCCTTTTGTAGGATTCAGGCCAATCATTCCCGTATTAAATAATTAGAGGCATAAATCTTGCGTTGCATTGTATACATTTGTAAAAACAATTTATAATGCGTCATCTCTATCTCGTTTTTCTCATTTTATTTGCTGGATCAGCGAAAGCACAGGTCTATAATTATGCTGTCAATGAAAAACTCTTTATCCGGCTCATGGAAAAAGGAATAACCTATTGTAAGACAGGCAATGAAAAATTAGATAGTGTAATAGTAGCGTCTCTCGGAAATTATTGGTCAATCACACAGTATTCAGTAATTGAGCCCTTTAAGCGACCTGATCGTTTTACTATAGCGTTGCATCTGACCGAAAAAGAATGGCTAAATAAACACTTTGTAGATCGCCAAAACAAACATGTTCTTTGCCTTCAACCTGAGGAGGAATATGCCCCGAGGAAGGATGTCAAAATGGAACAGACATTGGGTTATATGTACTTCAATGGTTTTTACGGGTTGATGGCATACGAAGAAGAATATCATTTCGCACCCTACATTATCAAAGCCTTAAATGATGGAATAACGGCCATTCAACAGCGACGCTTATTAGGCGAACCAAAAGAATTAAGTTTAAAAGCAGCCAAGGCTGTTGTTGGCAATGAACCCCCGTCTTCGGGAAATCTTTTGATCATTAATCGCGAGCAAACGCGACATGCCATTGATGTTGAAATGCTTGACAATATGAATATTAAATATCGCCTTTTTAGTGAAGAGGAATTTTATAAAACCGTTGCGCAAAAAAATCCAAAACACGTCCTTCTATACTATGCAAAAAATCGGTTTACTGAAATCGGTTTATACCGAGCCTCTGATTATGAAATGTTGTATTTCGATCATATCCGCGGTGATTATCCAGAAATGAAAAAAAAAGACTGGAAAGCTTTATCCGTATTTTTTAAGTAAACCATCTGTTACTTTTCCCGTATCTTTGCACCATGCAAGATGGAAAGCGGAAAATAAGTGACTGGTTACCGATAACAAAAAAGGAACTAGAAGCGCATGGTTGGGAGGAATTGGATGTTGTCATCGTTTCGGGTGATGCCTATGTTGACCATCCAGCATTCGGACCGGCAGTGATCGGTCGAATCATTGAAAGTGAAGGTTTAAAGGTTGGTATTATTCCACAGCCCAATTGGCGTGATGATCTGCGTGATTTTAAAAAGTTTGGAGCGCCAAAGTATTTCTTTGGTGTGACTTCAGGATGTATGGATTCTATGGTGAATCATTACACAGCCGGGAAAAGAAAACGATCAACAGACTCTTATACACCAGGTGGAGAAGCTGGTTTTCGACCGGATTATGCTGCTACCGTTTACACCAAGATTTTAAAAGATCTTTATCCAGATGTGCCCGTTATTTTAGGAGGAATAGAAGCTTCCCTAAGACGTGTTACACATTATGATTATTGGTCAGATCAATTAATGCCTGGAATATTAGAAACTTCAGGCGCAGACATGTTAGTATATGGAATGGGTGAGCAACCACTGCGCGAAATTCTACGATTACTTAAAAAAGGAGTGCCGCTTTCATCCATGACGACTATTCCACAAACGGCTATTATGCAGCCCTTTGACGAGTCGCTTCCGAAGAATAAAAATTGGGAGGATATCTCATTAAATGCCCATGAAGTCTGCTTAGAAGATAAAATCGCTTATGCCAAGAATTTTAAAATTGTCGAAGTAGAATCGAATAAATTAATTGCGCGGCGTATTTGGCAAAAAAGTGGTGATCAAAAGCTCATTATTAATCCGCCCTATAAAACGATGACGGAAAATGAAATTGATCAATCATTTGATCTCCCTTATACACGGTTACCACATCCGAAATACAATAAAAGAGGTGATATTCCTGCATATGAAATGATCAAGTTTTCCATCAATATGCACCGAGGTTGTTTTGGAGGATGCAGTTTCTGCACCATCTCTGCCCACCAAGGAAAATTTATTGCTTCGCGTAGTCAAGAATCGATTATGCGTGAGGTGGAACAGGTGACCAGTGATCCTGACTTTAAGGGATATATCTCTGATCTTGGCGGGCCATCTGGCAATATGTATCGAATGAAAGGAATTGATAAATCCATTTGTGAAAAATGTGTCAGCCCCTCTTGTATTCATCCGGTAGTTTGCTCCAATCTAGACACCAGTCATCAGCCATTAACCGAAATTTATAAAAAGGTCGATGCGCATCCAAAAGTAAAGAAAGCTTTTGTTGGCTCTGGTATCCGTTACGATTTATTAGTTAAGGATTACAATAAAAATCTAGATACCGATCAAGCTGAAGAATATATGGAGCAAGTCATCACCCGTCACGTGTCAGGTCGATTGAAAGTGGCTCCAGAACATACTGCAGATGATACACTTCGTGTAATGCGGAAACCATCATTCAAGCATTTTCATAAGTTTAAGGAAAGTTACGATCGCATTCAAGAAAAACACGATTTAAAACAGCCATTAATCCCCTATTTCATCTCTTCTCACCCAGGCTGTAAAGAAGAAGATATGGCCAACTTAGCGGCTGAAACAAAAGATATGGGCTTTAAACTCGAACAAGTTCAAGATTTTACTCCTACACCCATGACGGTGGCCACGGTCATTTATTACAGTGGTGTGCATCCTTATACCTTAAAACCAACTTTTGTCCCTAAATCTAAAACAGAAAAGAAAGATCAACACCGCTTTTTCTTTTGGTATAAAAAGGAGAATCGTCAGTGGGTAAAAGATAAATTGCTCAATGCTGGTAAACCCGAATTATTAGAAAAACTCGTCGGTGACCAAAAGGCCAAAAAAACAGAACGTGACGTACCAAAATGGCTGGCTGAGAAACGGAAAGGTCGCAGTAAAAGAAATCGAAGAAAATAATGAGAAGTATTGTTTTATCCGTGGTGTTCGGAATCATCCACTGTGTCAGTTTTGCGCAAAAAGACAGTATAACAATTGAATGTCGTGATTTCGAAAATCGCCTAGAAAAAGCCTTTGAATATCGAGGTATTGAATACAATGCATTCGAACAATTAGTGCTTCAAACATTATTTGAAGGTAAAAAGCCCTCTGTTTCTATTGAAGAACTACCTAACTTTTTGGCTAACGCTAAATCTGATACTTACCTCCATGAATTATCGGCATTAAAAAAACAAAGTGAAAGGCTGTCAGGGAGCTATTATCGAGATGAAATAGGGAGCTTGTTTGAATTGTCTGAATATCAATCTGAGTTTGGAGCAGCCTTTTGGTTTTGGCAATTGTCCTGGAATTATCTAGAGTATCACACAATTGATATTAAAACATACAGTGACCTCGTCAAGGATATAACAAGGTTCGATACGTTTGATTTTACGCTCAGCTGCAATCAGAAAGCCTTTATCCTAATGTTAGGTAAAATACTGAGTGATCAATCAAAATCAGAGCGACGGCTTCAATTCTACAATAACACGAAAAACCTCTACAGCACTTTTTTTAGCGAAGGAAATGTCGATCAAATGGCTTTCGAGAACGACTTTCTGACCTATTTGGATGAATATGAGTTTGGAGATAGCACTGTCGAGAATCAATATTTTACCTATAACTTTCACATCAGTGATCTAGCTTATGTACCCTTGCCACAGTCTAAATCACTACGCGATAAATTCAGGAATTATCATCAAAAACTGTTTACCCAAGATCTCTTCTATATCGATACCAGTAAAATTGTAGATATGCCTGCTTCATGGGACTCCTTGAGTTTACTCAAAGACATTATGAGAGCTTATCCTGATTCTATGATGTTTGCGCCGGGAAAAACACCTCTAGAGAAAAGGTTAGAGCCGATAATAGATAAATCAAATGCTGATGATAAATGGTTCTTAGCAGTTTATGCTGGCGTTTTAAAGTATGACCTCAACGACCTCGGTGAAAACTTAACCCGTTATTCTCCCGTCGACTTTAGGGCAAAGACTTTTAGATCTTGGTATGCCCTGTTCATTCTACAAGAAATGTTTAACCCCGATCGTATAAAAAAAGGCGTGCATGCTCAGTATAATGAATATCGCGTTTACCCAGATTATAATGAGAAAACAAGTCATCAACTTAATATGTATTTTACGAAAGCTGGCGATATAGAAGCAAACGTAACAAGGCCTCTAAACAGCGGTGAATCTTTTCGGAATTTTAATCGATCTAATTATCACCTTGAAATATTCAATCATGAACTCTTTGCAGATATGGATGAAGGTTTTCGTATTCAACTTAAAATTGACACTGGAGGGTATTATATCCGTGAGGCTTCTTTTGTTGAACCTCCGATGAACGCACAACAGGAGAAAGTGATTTTTGATGCCCTCAGCAAATACCGTTTCAGTCAATTTATAAAATCATACCCTGACACCATGGGCTATGGTTGGATGCAAATCCATTGTAAACAGAGAACCAAAGAAGAACAAGAAAACGATTGGTTTGATCTTGACGGTGTTGATATGGTGATTGAAGATATGCCTGCCGTTGAAAACATGGAGGAAGATGATATTTTTTCTTTCCCGGATCAACCTGCAACCTTTATTCACGGCGAGGATGGGCTCGAGAAGTTTATACAAAACCGGATGCCCACTGACCTTGAATCTACAGAAAAAGGAACCGTCTATATTCGAATCATTGTCAATGAGGACGGTAATTGGGAAGACCCATCCGTTATCCGAGGTGTTGATCGTGAAATCGACAATGCCGCTCTTGACATTATAAGGTCGATGCCCCATTGGATTCCAGCGGAAAATAATGGTATTCAGGTAAAATCGTATATGACGATACCTATTTCGTTTGAGTGATCTATTAACTGTCTGGTACACTTTCTCCCATTCCATCCATTGAAAATCAGCCGTTTTTGGCTAACTTTAACAGCAGCAGTATTTTTTACTGTTTACAAAAACACGCTCTCATGAAAAAAATTACGCCCTTTTTATCCGCTTCACTTATTCTTGGTGGTGGATTCCTTTTGATGAATCAAGAACAAGATCAAACCACAAAAAAAGAATTTTTAACACGTTCAGAAGCGCACCCAATATTGGGAAATCAAGAAAGCAATAAGCTTGAACCACATGATCAATGGATGCGGATTCGTTCATATCCTGATGGTTTTGATCAAGAGCTCTATTTAGAACGAATGGCTGAGGTACGTATGCATGCGCAAGCAGTAGTCGGAACAAGAGATGTAGAGCTCGGACTAGATTGGCAACAAGAAGGTCCTGGAAATATTGGTGGACGTATTGACGTCTTAACCGTAGACCCATCAGATGTAAATACTATTTATGCAGGTGCAACCAACGGTGGTATTTTTAAAACAACCGATGGAGGTGGTAGTTGGGATCCCATTTTTGATGAGCAGCCTTATTTAGCAATTGGAGCAATCACTATCGACCCTGATAATTCCAATATTCTTTATGCTGGAACTGGTGATCGCAATTTTACTGGTAATTCCTTTATTGGAGATGGTATTTATAAAAGTGAGGACGCCGGAGATAATTGGTCAAATATAGGACTTGAAGAAACGGGTGCCGTAACGGAGATTATCATCGACCCGACTGATACGGATCGAATTTTTGCAAGCACATTGGGTAATCCGCATGTGAAAACGGGTTTTCGCGGCGTTTACCGATCTGATGATGGAGGTGAAACTTGGAGCAATAAATTATTTGTTGCTGATTCAGCTGGAGTGGTTGATTTAATTATGGATCCTTCCAATCCAGACGTGTTGTATGCAGCGGGTTATAACCGTATGCGTAATTATTACAGCTCTGTAGTTTCGGGTCCAAACGCAAAAATCTATAAAACAACAAACGGCGGTGAATCATGGATCGTATTATCCGGAGGATTGCCTGCCACTGATGAATGTCGTATCGGTTTAGCGATCTCAAACGAAGATCCTGATGTTGTTTACGCCCTTTATGTTGCAGAAGATGGGTTAGATGTAAAAGACATTTACAGATCCTCAGATGCTGGGTCTACATGGTCAGCAATTGACGTGTATGGAGGTCCTGATGCACTACCTGGTGGCGTTATGGGAGGTTTTGGATGGTATTTCGGTGAGGTTTACCTCAACCCTTATAATAATGATCATTTGGTCATTCCTGGTGTTGAAATGTTTCAAACATTGGATGGCGGTGACAGTTGGGATCGAAATGTTCCTTTCTGGTGGACCTATGAGGTTCATGCGGATAAACATGCCATTGCCTTTTTTGATGAAGATTCTTATATCATTGCAACTGATGGTGGCTTATACCGCACAGATGATAATGGTGAAAATTGGGAAGACATTGAGAACATTCCAATCACGCAGTTTTATCATATTGACGTACATCCGCATGAAGATGGTTTATACGGAGGAGGAGCTCAAGACAATGGGTCGATGTCAGGTAATGCTGCATCATTTAACGAGTGGGAACGCCTTTTTGGAGGTGATGGTTTCCGCGTAACTTTCTTAGATGAAGACGAAGGAGCAGCTTATTATGAAACACAATTTGGTGGCTTGCGATATGCTGATCCGTTTGGTGGTACAACGAATATTTCACCTGACACACCAGGAGACGATCGTGTCAACTGGGATATGCCGTATACCGTAAATGAAGGAGATGCAGAATTATTTGTGGGAACCGCTCATATTCAATTAATGGTTGGAGCTCCTTTTGGAGATTATGAATATATCAGTGATGACTTATCACGCGTCGGACTGGGTGAAGATGTGGACAATACGCGTTATCACAATGTCACAGAAATTGATCAAGAAAATGACAATATACTTTACGTTGGAACGAGTGATGGTTTAATGTGGATTGGTGAGCGTGTTGGCGGAGATCCTTATGATTGGAACTGGACTAATATAACAGAAGATTTACCTAATTATTATATCACAGGGGTGCGTTGCTCTCCAAATATGGACCAAACCACTTACGTTTGTTTATCTGGTTATAAAAGCGATGAAGACGCCGCCTATTTATACCGCCGCGATGGAGGTGTTGATGGCGAATGGGTAGATGTTTCAGGAAACTTACCTGATATGACCGTAAACGACATCTTAATTGTTCCGGGTTATGAAAATGACGAATATTTGTTTGCGGCATTAGACGGAGGTGTTTATTTCAGTGAAAACGGAGGAGAGCATTGGGAGTATCTTGGTGTGGGCATGCCTGCTGTGACTGTGAGTGAATTGCATTTGGATATCCCGAATGAAAAATTAATTGCTGGTACTTATTCAAGATCGATGTGGTCGTATGACGTGAGCTGGATGGAGCCAATCATTGAGGACCCCGATGATACAGGAATTGCTGATGAAAAATTGCACGAACTTCATGTTTATCCAAACCCGGTTGAAACGATCGCTTATGTTGATGCACAGATCAATGACAAAGTGTATGTCTATGCGAATAACGGTGCATTGATCTATCAAGGGCAGGTAACTAATATGAGTGGTCAAACTGCGGTTGACTTGAGTTCACTGAGAGCTGGGGTCTACTTCTTACAAGTAGAAGATGCCATTACTCGAATTATCGTTCAATAACTGGACAACTAGCCTTGAATAAATTTCACCTGGTTGAGTTGAACAGAAAGCTCAGCCTTTTTGCCTAATATAATAGCGCGATTGTCATCAATATGACCTGCTGGGAAGTTAAAACAGACCGGAATTCCTAAGTCTTTCACATGGGTATAAATCACCTCTTCTGCTGTTAAACCAAAGGGTTTTTCTGAGTCTTTCATAGCCGTTAATCCACCCACAATGAGTCCGGCAATTTCATTCAATTTACCCGATTTTTTTAAAGCATAAAACATGCGATCTAGAGCGTAAATGGCTTCACCAATTTCTTCAATAAAAAGAATTTTGCCTGTATAATCGATATCAGAATCTGTTCCGATCAGCGCATATAAAATAGCCAGATTGCCTCCTACTAAAACTGCTTCGACTTCTCCTCCTAAATTGAGCGGGGACGGTTCAATTCGATATTCATTAGGATTACCATTGATGACATTCACCAAGGATGCTAATGCTTCTTTTGAGTTTTCCTCAAAATTTAACGGAGCCGTTGCATGGACCGTTGGTAAATGATAATGTGCATTTATATGATTGTGAAAAACCGTAATATCGCTGTATCCAATTATCAACTTTGGATGCTTTAAAAACTGACTATAGTCGAGGTCGTCCACTAATTGCAAAGAACCATATCCACCTCTTGCACAAAGAATCACATCGAGCTTTTCGTCATCTAATGCGGCTTGAAAATCTGACTTTCGTTCTTCTATTGTTCCCGAAAAATAATGGTATTCTCCACTAGCATATTCCCCTATTTCTACTTCAAACCCACATTCATGGAGGTAATTTGCTGCTTTCGACAATAAACTCGGGTCTATGTGTTTGGCTGGGGATATGATCCTGATTCTTTTCACAGGCTAAATGTACATATTTTAAGATTTCTGTATCTCACGAACTTGTTTTGAGAAAAACTGTACATAGAATAAACTAACTTTGTCCACAGAAATGAAAAAGTACCTACCCCATATTTTACTTGGCCTGGCCTTGATCGACTTAATTGTAATTCTTTATATTTTTACCTATAAAAATGAATTGGGTATTGGGGTGATGCATCCGCTCTCATTAGGTTGTGGCGTTGCCTTTATCTTGCTTTTCATGACGGCTATCGCGGAATGGATGAAAAAAATTGATGAAGAAGATTAAACGCTAAATTTTAGAATAGCCCCTTCTTCTGTTTCTTGACAAACAGATCATCGATTAATTCAGAATCAAAATCATCAACAGGTGCTTCTTCAACGACCTGATGATACACTGAAGCTATAAAAACCATCTCGGCAGATGAAACAATACTCTGGATCAAAAAGATCATCAATACGCCCAATGAAATGCCAACTATTGGGTGAATAAATGAGAATAAAATACCTACTGGTAAAGCGATTATTAAAATACCAACCAATGTGAGAATACCAAAACTAAATGAAGCACCGATGGATTCTCCCCACTTCTCCTTCATGATCTGACCTGATCTTTTTAACGCGGTGATTGGTCCAACTTCTTCGTACGCTAAAATTGGAACAACAAAGAAGGTCACAATTGACCAAACCACGCCTACAATGCTCGAAATGATACTACCAACTGTACCACTATTTTCTTCAATTGCTTTCAGAATAATACCTACCGTTGCCGATAAAACCGCCCAACCGAGAATAATTGGAATCCGCTTTATTGCAAACCGCACACCATCTCCAAAACTTGGTTTTCCTCCTTGTAAATGAATACGCGTACAATGGACCAGCCCAACATTAAAGAAGACAATTACAAAATAACCGACGAGATAATATAAGAATGAAACCACATAGTCAATTGCTGAGCTATTTTCCATCATATTATCCACATCTGTTCCGTAGTTGATATAAACCAACCCTAAAAAACTTGCAATCACCAAAAGCATTGCAATCCCAGAAATTATTGGAAACAAGACCAACTGCTTATTAGCGCGAATGACTTTTAAACTGGCCATTCCCATTTTCCAGCCTTTTCCTAAACGATCAAAAAATCCCATATTTTTACTTTTTGCACAAGTTAATGATTAATTCTATCCAGAGCCCCTATTCAGTTTTAATCGGAAATGCATCTAACACATAATCCGATTTTTCTAAATAGTTCAATTGTACGCTTTCCTCTTGCTTCACCTTGCTATACACTTTTGCTTTAACATTATATCTTGCTCCATCCACTTCGAGTATATAAGTGGCAGACGAGCGGTTTTTACGTGCCATCCTACCAGTGCCTGAACTATTAGTATTTGGATGATGACCACCAAACTTAACTTTCCGGTCTAAGTTGCCTTTGATTTCAATAATATATCCTTCCTGCAAATCACGATACAACTTTATCCACTTTGAAATAAAAACCAAAACAGCTCCAGAAATGATGACAGCTCCAGCAATTCTTACAGGGAGTGGTAGACTATCAAATTTTAGCAGTACCCAACTGATCAGAGTAGCAATAAGGGCTAGAGGAATGATAAGCCAATAAAATTTCAAGGCAGTTTTACGCTCTTGTTCCGTAATTGGTCGTCGAAGGTACATTTTTTCCATTGTGATGCAAATTTAAGGATTTCAAATTTCCGAGATAATAATATATCCTAGAACAAATTCCCTACAATCCAACTATATTTGTATTACAATAAATCAAGGCGGTTTTAGAATGGTTTGAGATTTCTATCGTCTTAGAAAGTTAGAAATGA